>JANNNT010000226.1:0-3910 GCA_031398685.1 Rhodocyclaceae bacterium
ATGGCCGTTGTGAAAGGGCTGGAAACGGCCGATCAGGACCGCGCTATCGAATGGTCCGGTTTTGCTCATGGCACTCTCCTGTCAATCGTATTTCGCCGCAATCGGCATCTGCCGACCGCTGCCGAACGCCCGTCCGCGAACGCGAAGGATGGGCGGCGCCTGACGCCGCTTGTATTCGTTGCGCGCGATCATGCGCCTGATTTTTGCCACCAGGTCCCGGCCTTCGGTGCTGGCCGTGAGCGTGCCATAGGCGGCTTCGACTTCGCTCCGTTCCTCGGTGCCGAGCCGGCTGCCTTCGATCAGCACCTTGAGGATGGCATCGAGCACCGGGTACGGCGGCAGGCTGTCGGTGTCGCGCTGATCAGGCGCCAGTTCCGCCGACGGCTCCTTGTCGATGATACTGACGGGAATCAGCTCGCGGCCGGCGCTGGCATTGATATGGCGGCTGAGCGCAAAGACCTCGGTCTTGTACAGGTCGCCGATCAGACCCAGGCCACCATTGGTATCGCCATACAGGGTGCAATAACCGACCGATATTTCGCTCTTGTTGCCGGTAGTCAATAGCAGGTGGCCATAGCAATTCGAGTATTCCATCAGCAGCGTGCCGCGTACTCGCGCCTGCAGATTTTCCAGCGTCAGGCCTTGCGGTGGGAAACCAAAAGCGTCAGCAAAGCCGGCTTCAAACCGGCTGACGATGTCGCGGATCGGGTGTTCGTAAAGTTTTACTCCCAGATTGCGGCACAACACTTCCGAGTCGCTGACACTGCCGCTGCTCGAAAAACGCGAAGGCATGGTTATCCCGACCACGTTTTCCGCACCCAGCGCTTCAGCCGCCAGCGCCAGGGTCAAGGCGCTGTCGATGCCGCCCGACGACCCGACCACGGCCTGCCTGAAGCCGCAACGACGGGCGTAATCGCGCAAGCCGAGCACGATCTGGCGACGGTAGAACTCCATGACCGGGAGGCCGGCAGCGGATACGGCGGCCAGCGTTTTTCCGTTAGCCGCGAAGAAATGGCTTTCATTCAGCTCCAGCGTGGTCACCGATTCTTCAAAGCGTGCAGCTTCGAAGACGACGCCCTCGTCCGGCGACACGGCAAATGAAGCGCCGTCAAAAACCACTTGATCGTGCCCGCCCACCTGGTTGACGTACACCAGCGGCAAGTTGTGGCGACGGCTGGCGGCGGCAAAAAGCTGGTGCCGCTGTTTGCGCTTGCCGATGTTGGACGGGCTGGCGTTGATCGACACGACCAGATCCGGGGCCGCATCGACCAGCCGGACGAAGGGATTGACCGCGTAGTCGTCACCGGCGTCGTTCCAGCCGTCCTCGCAGATCAGGAAGCCGACTTGCGTTTCGCCGACGCGCAGGACTTTGGCCACATCCGGACCCGGTTCAAAGTGGCGGCGCTCGTCGAAGATGTTGTAGGTTGGCAGCAGCTGTTTGACGTATTTCAGCGCCACGACGCCATTGCGCAGCACCAGCAGACTGTTCTCCAGGGCTTTGCCCGGCCCGCTGCGGCGCGTTGGTGCGCCAACCACCCAGCACAGATCCGGTGTTTCGTGAGTTGCCGCCAGCAATTCGGCGATACCGGCTTCGGCGCGATCGACGAAGTCCGGTTCGTCAAGAAGATCCCCAGGCGAATAGCCGGTCAGCGACAGTTCAGGAAAAACGACCATGCTCGCGTTTTCCGCCTGCGCGGTCGCGGCGGCCTTGCGCATCAGCTCAATATTGCCGGCAAAATCGCCGATGGTTGGATTGAGCTGGGCCAGCGTGATGCGAAAAGCGCTCATCTTCATTTCCCGCTCGGATGATTGAAAACCTGGCGCAGGTAAGCCAGGAAAGTCTGGTTCTCGCACAGGGTCTTGCCCGGCGAGTCGGACAGCTTGGCGACTTGCTGACCGTTGCAGGACATAATCTTCATGACGATGTTCAGCGCCTGGTGCGGCGTGTCGTTGGAAAGGTCGGTGCCAATCCCGTAGGTTGTCGGGACGCGACCGTGGAAGCGTTTATAGAGCTGGATGGCGCGCGGGATGTTCAGGCCGTCCGAAAACACCAGCCGTTTGCTCATCGGGTCGAGGTTAAGCTTCTTGTAGTGCGCGATTGCTTTTTCCGCCCAGACGACGGGATCACCCGAGTCATGCCGCAACCCGTCAAACAGCTTGGCGAAATAGAGATCGAAATCGGCCAGGAAGGCATCCATGCCGACCACATCGGTCAGCGCGACGCCCAGGTCGCCCCGGTATTCCTGCACCCAGCCTTCAAGCGCGGCTTTCTGGAAATCGCGCAGACGGAAACCGAAGGACTGATAGGCCTGCAGATACTCGTGCGCCATCGTCCCGACCGGCGTCAGCCCGAATTTCTTGGCGAAGTAAACGTTGGAGGTACCGCGGAAGTTTTCCGGCACTTCCCTGGCGAAGGTCTGCACCACTTCTTCATGCCATGTTCCGGAATAGCGGCGGCGCAGGCCGAAATCGAAGAAGACGAAGGGGTCCTCCTCCGCAACCAGTTCTGCGCGCGCGCCCTTGAGCAGCGCAACCTTGGACTTGAGGCGCGCGCGCGCGCTGGCCAGCACCGAATCGTCGCTCGGAAGACGGCGGAAATACAGTTCATTGATGATATAGAGGACAAAGATTTCAAACGCCATCACGTGGACCAGCGGACCGCGAGCAACGACGCGAAGCTGGTCGCCGTCTGCGCTGACCTCGACGAAGTGACGCTGGAAGCGGAATACCGTGAGGAAATCGACGAAGTCGCTCTTGATGAAACGCAAGGTGCGCAGATAGTCCAGTTCGTCCCTGGCAAAGCTCAGTGTGCACAGGCGATCGAGTTCGGCTTCAACGTCGTCCTTCAAGGTCGACAATGGATATACCGGATCATTGCGGCAGACAAAGGCGTACTCGGCCTGGGCTCCCGGGTGGCTATGCAACAAGGCTTGCCACATGGTGAATTTATAGAGGTCGTTCTCGAGCAGACTGCGAACGACCGGCAATTGACGGGTAGTGCTCATTTTCAACTCTCCGAATTTACTGGATTTCAAGGTTTTGCATTAGCCAGCAATTCAGGCAACACGTCGCCCGAATGCGCAATCTGCACGCCACGCCGCCGCATGTCCTCGACAAAGTCAGCGTAGTGCCGCTCGAAGCCGGTCACCGGGCTCATGCAGTCGGTCAGCAAAACCAGCTTGCCAATTTCTTCGGCAGTAAAGTTTTCTACGATGTGCTCGGTCGTCGCCTTGACGCAGTGGCTACCCGCCTCGCCGGTGATCAGCACCCGGTCGGCTTGTTTCAACCGGGCGATGAAGGTGGCGTTGTGCTGGGTTGTTTGGTCATCGGCCACCGGCACTTCGGCTTTGATCGCGCTGAAATGCTCGGTCCACGGATTGGTCCCCTTGACCACCTTGTTGACGATGGCGACGCGGGTTTCTTCCCAGCGGTTATAAGCACGGCGCACATCCTCATGCACATTGTTCCCCCAGGTACCGATTTCACAGTGCACCGGCCACACCATGTGGATGTAACGCCCGTTCGCTTCCAGCGTCTGCAGGTACGCCAACACCCGCGCCCGCGCCTTGGCATTGCGCGGCAGGTAGCGCCCTTCCAGCACATCAATTGCGCGGATCGGGGTGAACCCGGATACCGGCGAGCCATCGCCCCGCAGCCAGAAGGTGGGGTGGGCGATGTCAACACGCTGGTGCGAATCAAGCGTCACTGAAATATCGCTTAGTCCGGCACCGCCCTGATCGATAAGCAGCGCCACGCGCTGCATATCGGAATGCGCACCGGCCACGGGCAGCGCGGGGGCCTGGCGTTCGCCGGCACGACCGGGCACCGCCGGACGGTAGTCCGCAGGCAAATCGCAAAAATCGTTTTGCGGATCAATGATCACCAGATGAATTCTTTTGTTCGCCATGAC
>JANNNT010000321.1:0-11676 GCA_031398685.1 Rhodocyclaceae bacterium
GAAGTGGGCGCTGCCGTGGCGCTGTTGCGCGATCCTGAGACTGGTGATTCCTCGGGTGTGGTTGGCGTTGTTGGCAATGCCGCAACGCCACTGCTCGGTTCGTTGCGCCTTGCTGTTCCGGCTTTGATGGCTGGCGCAGTAGTCGTGATCAGGCCGAGCCCGGAAACCCCATCGGCACTTTTTGCACTGGCCGAGTTGACGGGCCGTTGTGCTTTCCCGGGGGGCGTTTTCAACGTCCTGCATGGCGGAAAAGCGGCAGTTGATGGGCTGCGTGCCCATGCTGAGGTCAGCATGCTTTATTCATGAACTTGCCAGCGTAAGCATCTGGCCAAACCGGCGTTCGGCATCCTGACGCCGACAGTATGGATTCATCTGGCCCCATTCCGCGTCATCCCGTTCAGTCTGCTCAATCTCGTTGAACAACGGCCTTTTCCGGTGCCGACCGATGTATTCACTGTGGCCAGCGGAGAGGTGTTCCGGTTGCATCCATAACGCGCAAGGCGCTCTCCCGGCACCTATAATGCTTGAACCTGAGCGAAGGCGAACAGCCCCGCCAAACCAAAAAGACCAACAAAAAGTAAACCGATGAGCGCCAACGCCTTGCAAAATATCTCCAAAATCGAAGACAGCCTGTGGGAGGCTGCCGATCAACTGCGTGCCAACTCCAAGCTGACCAGCAGCGAGTACTGCATGCCGGTGCTCGGCGTGATTTTCCTGCGCCATGCCACCAACCGCTATCAGGCTGCGTTGCGGGCCATCGAAGCCGATCAGGCCGCCGGCAAGATGCCCAGGCGGCCGCTGGTCAAGGGCGATTTCATCAAGCGCCGCGCGCTGATGCTGCCCGAAATCGCCCGCTACGATGCCCTACTCAAATTGCCCTCCGGGGTAAATCTCGGCGCAGCGCTGGTCGATGCGATGAACGCCATCGAAGCCGACTTCGAGCCGCTGGCCGGGCAGTTGCCCAGGGATTACGACCGCTTCGACAACAAGCTGCTCGAAGATCTGCTGCGCAACTTCGATTCGGCGGCCCTGCGCACCGCCTCCGGCGACGTCTTCGGCCGCATCTACGAATACTTCCTGATGAAGTTTGCCATGCAGGGAGCGCAGGACAACGGCGAATTCTTCACCCCACCCTCGCTGGTGCAGACCATCGTCAACGTTATTGAGCCCGACCACGGCGTGGTGTTCGATCCGGCCTGCGGCTCTGCCGGCATGTTCGTGCAGTCCAGCCACTTCATCGAGCACGAAGGGCTGGACACGATGCAGCGCGTCACCTTCTACGGCCAGGAAAAAACCGCCACCACCATCCGCCTGGCCAAGATGAACCTCGCCGTGCACGGGCTGGAGGGCGATATCCGCGAAGCCAACTCCTTCTACGACGACGTGCACCGCCTGCAGGATGGCCGCGCCCTGTGGGGCAACTGCGACTTCGTGATGGCCAATCCGCCGTTCAACGTCGACATGGTCGACGCCGAACGCGTCAAGGACGACCGCCGCCTGCCCTTCGGCCTGCCCGGCGTGAACAAGGACAAACGCGTCTCGAACGGCAACTACCTGTGGATTTCCTACTTTCACAGCTATCTGTCCGAGAAGGGCCGCGCCGGCTTCGTCATGTCCTCGCAGGCGAGCAGCGCCGGCCATGGCGAAAAGGAAGTGCGGCGCAAGCTGGTGCAAACCGGCGACGTCGACGTGATGATCGCTATCCGCGCCAATTTCTTCTACACGCGTACCGTGCCCTGCGAGCTGTGGCACTTCGACCGTGCCAAGCCGGCCGAGCGAAAAGACAAAGTTCTGATGCTCGACGCCCGTAACGTCTACCGCAAGGTGACGCGCAAGATCTACGACTTCAGCCCCGAGCAGCAGGCTAACCTGACCGCCATCGTCTGGCTCTATCGCGGGCAGCAGGAGCGCTTTCTCGGCTTGGTGCAGGAGTACGGCAAGCGGCTCGCGGCGGAGAGTGCAGCCATCGCCCCGGCGCTTAGCGCTTTTGAAACGCAGCTCACGGCGAGCCACACGCCTCTGGCCGACTTCGCCGCCAGCGTCGCCGAGCTCGATGCCATTCCGTCCGAGAAGCGCAAGCCGCTTGCCGACGCCATGGGTGAGTGGACCGAAGCAGCCAATGCCTACGCCACCGACCGTGCCGCGCTGCTCGGTGGACTGGCGGCGGTCGTCAAGAAACTAGCCAAACTGTCGCTGCAAACTAACGATGCACAGCGCTTGGCCCGGCAGAAATTCGATCCGCTGGCCGAAGCCGCGCGCGGCCTGATCAAGCAGATCGACCTGCTCTACAAGCTCGCCGCCCGTGCCGCCCAACTGGCGCAGGAAGTGGCGATGGACGAAGCCGCCAGCGAGTTTTTCGAGCGCCGCGCCACCGGCAAGCTGACCAAGCAACTCGACGAAGCGCGCCATGCCGCTGTCGAGCAGCTCAAGGCGGCGTCCTACCTGCACCGCCAGATCGCCTGGCTACAGGAGCTTCCCAAAGGCCGAAATGCAGGACGTGCCGGGCCTGTGCAAGGTGGTCGGCCGCGCCGAAATCGAAGCCGCCGACTGGAGCCTGACCCCCGGCCGTTACGTCGGCGTCGCCCCGGCCGAGGTCGATGCGGACTTCGACTTCGAGCAGACCTTGCGCGACATCCATGTCGAACTGGCCGATCTGAACCGCGAGGCAGTGGAACTGGCGGCAAAGATTCAGGAGAGCTTCGAGGAGTTGGGGGTATGAGCTGGCAGTCATGCCGACTCGGCGACGTGCTGACTCTGAAGCGTGGACATGATTTGCCAGAGCATTCCCGGCAGGATGGCGATGTGCCTGTTGTTTCGTCGTCGGGCATTACGGGCCGTCATAAGGAAGCCAAAGCAAAAGCACCCGGTGTCGTCACTGGCCGATACGGAACCATTGGCGAAGTGTTCTATCTTGAAGAAGACTACTGGCCGTTAAATACCGCGCTGTACGTAATCGACTTCAAAGAAAATGACCCGCGATTTTCAGCTTACTTCCTGCGAAATATTCTGAAAGGCTACCAAAGTGAAAAGGCCGCTGTCCCTGGAGTGGACCGCAATGTCCTTCACGAGATAAAGGTCCGCGCGCCGGATTACATGACACAACGTCGTATAGTCGACACCCTCTCTGCCTACGACGACCTGATCGAGAACAACCGGCGGCGGATGGCGCTGCTGGAGGATTCGGCGCGGCTGCTCTATCGCGAATGGTTCGTCCGCCTGCGCTTCCCCGGCCATGAACACACCCGCATCAGCGACGGCGAAATGCACCGTAGATACCCACGTCACTATTGTTCGCCCGAAGGAAGGGATCACGCGCCACTACTTTGGTTTGGCTGTCATGGAATGGGAACCGCGTTTTTCGACAATGGGAAAGGGTGCCACCAATCAGACCGAGCTTTCCCCCGCGACGATTGGCGATACCGTAATCTTTATGCCGTCCCGTACGTTGCTTGAGCAATTCGAACTGTTTGCAGAACCGATATACGAACAAGTCACTAACCTAGTCGCTCAGAGCCAAAAACTACGCGCCGCCCGTGACCTACTGCTACCGCGGCTGATGAGCGGGGAAATCATCGTATGAGGTTCGCGCCATTTCAGGTGGCATGGCTGCAGACCGTGTGGATTGGCGACCTACAAGCAGCACTCCTGAAGCATGGCGTATTAATTGCCTCTCCGGCTATGCACTTCGCAGAACGCCATTTGGCGAGGCTTCCAGCGATGCTGTCTGTGCCAGCCAGTCTTGTCCATTAGGCACGAAGTTCACAATGGATAATCGGGATTACTTATGACCCTCGAAGACCAGCACACCGACCGCAAATCCCTGCGTACCGTCACCGGCAAGACCTCGGGGATGCGGTATTTCGTTGCCCCGGATTGGTTGCGTGGTGCGCAGCTTGATCACAAAACCACACTCAGCCGAATTACGCCGCATCGCCTGCTGGCGCTTATTCTGGAGGATTTGGCGCGTTATCCCGACTCGTCCAGCGCGGATATCAACCGGCGAATTGGCGCAGAGATTTCTGCCAAGACGGTGAAGCGCGCCCTGGATGATTTGGTGGTTGCTGGACGGGTGATCCATGAAGGTGAGCGCCGTTGGCGGCGCTATCGCCTTTCCGAGCGCGAACATAAAGGACACGAATGAGGGGAGTTTTCTTGAGGGCGTGTCCTGCTGTGCCGATCGGCTTGTGTAACACATTGATTTTTAAGCATCGCTTTAAAGGACATTGCTTTGATTTGTCCTTTATAAAACGTCGATTTGTCCGATAGAAGGCATCGCATGGCCTACACCGACATCAACAGCGAAGACCGCCTGGTCCAGGCGACTTTGCCGAGCATCTGGAAAAGACGCTGGGCTGGGACAGCGTCTACGCCTGGAACCAGGAGACCTTTGGCCCGGCTGGTACGCTCGGTCGCGCCAGCGAGCGCGAGGTGGTGCTGGTGCGCGATCTGCGGGCGGCGCTGGCGAAGTTCAACCCGGCGTTGCCGGAGACAGCAATCACCGAGGCGGTGGTCAAACTCACGCACCATGACTATTCGCGTTCGCTGCTCCAGCACAGTCAGGCCTTCTACACGTTGATCCGCGACGGTGTTTCGGTGAGTTATCGCGACGCACAGGGAACATTGCGGCACGCGCAGGCCAAAGTAATCGATTTCCGTGAGCCTGCAAACAATCGCTTTCTGGTCGTGCGCGAACTCAAAATCACCGGGTTGCGCACGCCCAACTACAACCGCCGCGCCGATCTGGTCTGTTTCGTCAACGGCCTGCCGCTGGTGTTCGTCGAACTGAAGGCGGTGTACAAGAATATCCGCGCCGGCTTTGACGGCAATCTGCGTGACTATCTGGAGGAGAACGTTATCGCCCACGCCTTTCACCACAACGCCTTCCTGATCGTTAGCAATGGCGACAACGCCCGCTATGGCTCGATCACCAGCGCCTGGGAGCACTTCGGCGAATGGAAGCGGCTGGACGAGCGTGACAAGGGCAGCGTGGCAGCCGAGGTGCTGCTGAACGGCATGCTGGCCAAAGAGCGCCTGCTCGACATCGTCGAGAACTTCGTTTTGTTCGACGCCAGCAAGGCCGGGTCGGTGCGCAAGGTGGTGGCGCGCAACCATCAGTTGCTCGGGGTGAATCAGGCGGTGGCAGCGGTGGTGCGGCAGGAGGCGCTCAAGCGCCAGTTTCCGCCGGGCGAGCGGCTGACGCACCGCATTATCGAGTTGCCCTTGCCGAGTGTTGAGCGTGCGGCCAATGAACCGATAGCCCCTTACCCCAAGGCGGCGGAGCCGCTTGCGCCAGCCTATCTCGCCGAGACTGAACCCCGCACCTTGCAGATCATCGAGCGGGCGCACCCCGATCTGGGGCGGCTGGGCGTGGTGTGGCATACGCAGGGTAGCGGCAAGTCGTATTCGATGGCCTTCTTTGCCGAGAAAGTGCGGCGCACGGTTGAGGGTAATTTCACCTTTGTGCTGATGACCGACCGCGACGATCTGGACAGCCAGATCTACAAGACCTTCGTCGGCTGCGGCGTGGCCGACGACCAGACGCCGCGTGCCGGATCGGGCAAGGCGCTGGAGCAACTGCTGAAACAGAATCACCGCTACGTGTTCAGCCTGATTCACAAGTTCAATCAGGACGTGAGTCCCGGCGAACCCTACAGCGACCGCGACGACATCATCGTCATTTCGGACGAGGCGCACCGCACGCAGTCGGGCAAGCTGGCGCGCAACATGCGCCTGGCGCTGCCCAACGCGGCCTTTATCGGCTTTACCGGCACGCCGCTGTTCAAGCACGATGAGCTGACCAAGCGCATTTTCGGCGATTACGTCTCGCGCTACGACTTCAAGCGCAGCGAGGAAGATGGTGCGACGGTCAAGCTGGTGTACGAAAACCGCGGCGAGAAGTTGGGACTGGCGCGGCTGGATCTGAACGAGAAAATCGCCAGTGCCGTTGATGCCGCCGACCTTGATCCGGACCAGACCGCTCTTCTGGAGAAACTGCTCGGCAAGGATTATGAGGTGATCACCGCCGACGAACGGATCGAGAGAATCGCTGCCGATTTCGTCGAGCATTGCAGCACACGCTGGGAAGCCGGCAAGTCGATGCTGGTGTGCATCGACAAGATCACCTGCGCCCGGATGCTGATGCTGGTCGGGCCGAAGTGGCAGGCGAAAACCACTATGGTTCGCGTTGAAGCACAAGCCAAGCTGGCCGAAATTGCTGCGGCGCCGGATGACGAAACCCGGCAGACCCTGCATGCGCAGCGCGACCGCTTGCTGGCGAAGGCCGCCTGGCTTGATGAGACGATCATCGAGATCATCATCAGCGAGGCGCAGAACGAAGTCGCCGACTTCAAAAAGTGGGGCTTCGAGATCATTCCGCACCGTGCGCGCATGAAGCTGGGCTTTGAAACGCCGGATGGCAAGCGCGTGGATGTCGAGACGGCATTCAAGAATCCGCAGCACCCGTTCCGCGTGGCGATTGTGTGCGCCATGTCGCTGACCGGATTCGATGTCGAATGCCTGTCGACGCTCTACATCGACAAGCCGATGCGGGCGCACACCCTGATGCAGGCCATCGCCCGCGCCAACCGGCGCTATCCGGGCAAGGACTTCGGGCTGATCGTCGACTACAACGGCATGCTTAAAAGCCTGCGCGAAGCGCTCGCTCAGTATGCGCTGGGCGACGACGGTGGCGACGAGGAAATTGTCGCGCCGCTTGAGGAGCGCGTAACGGCCTTGCTCGATGCCATCGAGGTGACTGAAGCGCATCTGCGCGGCCTGGGATTCGAGCCGGCAGGATTGGTCGGCGCCAGGGGATTCACGCGAATTCAGGGGCTGGCGGACGCGGTTGAAGCGGTCTATGCGAATGACGAATCCAAACGCCGTTTCGAGATTCTGGCGCGGGTGGTATTCAGCCGTTTCAAGGCCCTGCTGGTCGAGCCGTCGGCGCTGAGCTATGCCGAGCGCCACGACAACATCGAGGCCATCTACAAGAAACTGAGCGAGCGCCGCGACACGGCCGACGTGAGCGCGCTGCTCAAGGTGCTGCAGCGCATCGTCAATCAGGCAATTGCCGCGCAGGCGCCAGGCGCGGATCAGGCCAAGGGGCTGACGATTGACCTTTCGCAGATCAACATGGAAAAACTGCGCGACGAGTTCGGCAAGAGAGTGAAGCGCAAGGCGACCGTGATCGCGGACATTCGCCAGATTGTCGAGGAGAAACTGGCGCAGATGCTGGCCAACAACCCGCTGCGAATGAATTACGAGAAAAAGTACCAGGAGGTGATTGCGGCCTACAACGCCGACAAGGACCGGGCCACCGTTGAGGACACTTTCGCCAGGCTGCTCGACTTGGCTAACAGCCTCGATGAAGAACAGAGGCGTGCCGTCGAACTGGGGCTGACCGAGGCGCAGTTGGCGTTGTTCGACTTGCTCGGCAAGGAATCGCTGAACGGCAAAGAGCGCGAGCAGATCAAGCAGGAGAGCCGTGATCTGCTGGCCGCGTTACAGCGCTTGATTGCCCCGCTCGATCAATGGACGGAAAAAGAGCAAACGCAGGCCGAAGTCGAGGTCTTTATCCTCGATCATGTCTATCAGGCGCTGCCTGAGCCACCTTATACGGCGGAGGACAAGAAGGCCGCTGCCGGGTTGGTCTATCGCCATATCTGGCAGCAAAGCGCGAGCGGTTTGTTTGGCGCGGGATGAATGAATTTCTGATTGACAATCAGTTGGAATGGAACGGACAGAACAATGCTCGATGACCTGATTTCCCGCGCCACTCTCGAAGATCTTGCTGGTGCCACTGGCTTCCAGCGCGGCGAGGTTTATTTTTCTGTCGGCGCGGTCACGCGCCTGAGTGCCACCGAAGCCAAAATCACGGCCAGAGTTGAAGGCGCCGAAGCCTACCAGGTCGAGTTGCGCGATGACGACGGCGATCTGGTCTGCGACTGCACCTGCCCGCGTGCCGCCGAAGGCTATTTCTGCAAGCATTGCGTGGCGGTCGGCTTGGCGTGGCTGGCCGAGAGCGGTGCTGCTCCGGAGGTGTCCGGCAAGAAGCAGCGGCGCGATCCGTGGGGCGCCATCAAGGAGTATCTGCGCACGCAAGCCCCGGAAACCTTGATTGCTCTCCTGCTCGACGTGGCCCAGCGCGACGACCGGCTCTATCAGTCGCTATTGCTCAAGGCCGAGCAAACCGGCGGCGGGGACGTCGCCAAGGCATTTCATCGGGCGATCGACGACGCGACGCGCATTCACGGCTTTGTCGACTGGCGAGAGGTTCGTACCTTTGCCGGCAATCTCGACCAGGTGGCGGATTCTCTGGCGGAGTTGCTCAAGCCCGATACGGCCGCCATGCTGGTGGAACTGGCCGAATACGCCATCGAGCGGGTGGAAAACTCGCTGGAAGAAGTCGATGACTCGAATGGAGAGGTCGGCGGCATCGGCTGTCGTTTGGGTGAATTGCATCTGCAGGCCTGCGTCATGGCGCGACCGGAACCTGCAGCCTTGGCCGAACGCCTGTTTAACCTGGAAACGAGCTTGCCGTTCGGGCTGTGCAGCTTCGAGCCCATCAACTATCGTGATGCCCTCGGCAAGGACGGTCTGCGCCGCTATCGGGAACTGGCAGAAGCTGAATGGCGCAAGCTCAAACCACGGGATGTGAAAGGCGGTTACGATTCCCGGCGGGCGAAGATCACCCGCATCATGGAGCGCCTGGCCGAGGCGAGCGGCGACGTCGATGAACTGGTGGCGATCAAGTCGCTGGATCTGTCGTCCGGCTATCGCTATCTCGACATTGCCGAAATCTGGACCAAGGCCGGGCAGCCGGACCAGGCGTTGGAGTGGGCCGAGCGCGGTCTGACGGCATTTCCCGAGCTCCCCGATAACCGCTTGCGGGATTTTCTGGTAGCGGCTTATCTCAAGCGCCAACGCAGTGATGAGGCGCTACAACTCACCTGGATCCAGTTCGAGGAACGGCCCGGCCTCGAACATTTCAAGAAGCTGCACGCTGTCGCCGGCCAGCTCGGCCTCTGGCCGGAGCAGCGTAATCGGGCATTGGCCAGGGTTGCCGAGCTCATCGCCCGCGAGGCAGGTACAACGAACCGCTGGAAGCCGAAGCCTTCGCTGCCCGATTACTCGTTGCGGATGGAAATTGCCCTGTGGGAACAGGATTTGGATGCGGCCTGGTCGGTTGCGCAGGATGGTCTCTGCGATCGCCGCCTGCTCATCACCCTGGCCGGGAAGCTTGCATCGTCACGTCCCGCTGATGCCGTCAGCCTCTACCGCAGCGTGGTGCCGCCCATCGTCGAGCAGACCAACAATTCCGCTTATGAAGAAGCGATCAGGCTGATCCGCAAGATCGGCGGGCTGATGACGGCGCAGAACCAGTCCCGGCAATATGGCGACTATCTAGCCGAGTTGCGTGTGCAGTTCAAGCCGAAGCGGAATTTCATCAAGCTGCTGGATGGCGTGGCACGTTCGAGTGTCAGCGCGAAATGAGGTTTGTAAAACACATTCCTCAATACCATTGACTCTATGAGTGAGCACGATCATCACGACCCTGACCGCCACAACCATCACCGTGCCGACGCGGGGCCGCGCCGGGTTTGGGGGTTGTTATTGATGCTTGGCTTCGCGGCGGTTGAGGCGGGGGCTGCGCTCTGGTCTGGGTCACTGGCGCTGCTCGGTGGTGGCGCTGGTGGCCGGAGGTTCTTGCTTCCACAGAACACGTGCTGGTTCATCGTGGGATCATGCCTGTCGCCCTGCATGCAGCCCGAATCGGGCGTTCCCACGGTGCAGTGGTTGCCGCGTGCTGAAGAGATTGTTGGAGAGAAGGACTTGAAATGAGAGTGCTTGTACAGCGCGTTGCGTCGGCACGGGTCGAGGTCGAGGGCCAAGTGGTCGGTGCTATCGGTGCGGGTTTGCTGGTTCTGGCCGGCGTCGAGGCGGGCGACAATGAAGCCGATCTCACCTGGCTTTCGGCCAAGCTGACCAAACTGCGCATCTTTCCGGATGAGGCCGGGGTGATGAATCGCAGCGTTGTCGATATCGGAGGAGAAGTGCTGGCGGTAAGTCAGTTCACGCTCTTCGCATCAGTGAAGAAGGGTAGTCGCCCATCGTGGAGCCGCGCTGCGCGTCCGGAGATCTCCCAGCCGCTGTTTGATCGCTTTGTCCGGCAGCTTGAACAGGATCTGGGGCGCAAGGTACCTACCGGTGTTTTCGGTGCCGACATGCAGGTCCATCTGCTCAATGATGGACCGGTGACGATTGCCATCGACTCGAAAAATCCAGAGTAGACAAGGCGTTGATCGTTTGCTCGCCCGACACCGGGCAGCTATAATGCCCGTCCCCTTGCCGTTCGCGCACCTTGGTGTGCTTGTCGGAAGCCGGGTGAGTGTTTGATGATCGGGTAACGGTTACTGCGGAGGCAGTTACCGTATCCGGAGTCGAGAGCTCTGTCAGAATTTCTATTGGATGCGGGAGCTTATCAGTTGTGGTCTCAATGACCTGTTCAAAACCGACATCAATGCCAGCAACAGGTTGGCATGGTGGATAAGCTTCGACGCAGCACCTTCCGTTCATTCAGCGCCGCCTGTGATTTGCTGGCGCTTTCACCGCTTTTCAATCATAGATGAGGAGTTGATTTCGATATGGCGCTACCTTTCCCCATTCTTACCGCTGAAGAAGCGGCAGAAATGATACAGAACGACCAGAGCATCGGCTTTAGCGGCTTCACCGCAGCAGGCGCAGCGAAAGCAGTGCCTTTTGCACTGGCGCAAAAAGCGCGTCGTGAGCATGAGGCCGGCAAACCGTTCAAAGTCGGTGTGATGACCGGGGCGTCCACCGGCAAGTCGCTGGACGGTGCGCTGGCGGAGGCGGAAGCCATCAGCTTCCGTACGCCTTACCAAGGCAATGCCACGCTGCGCAAGCAGATCAACTCGGGGCAGGTCAAATTCTTTGACATGCACCTTTCAACGGTGCCGCAGAACGCACGTTACGGTTATCTGGGACCGATTCACTGGGCCGTGGTTGAGGCGTGCGACGTGACGGCAGGCGGCGGTGTGGTGTTGTCGACTTCGGTCGGCGCTTCAAATACATACATGCGCCTGGCGGACAAGATCATCATCGAGCTGAATGCCAAACACCCGACGTCGTTACTCGGCATACACGATATCTTCGAGCCGCAGGATCCACCGGCGCGTAATGAAATTCCAATTTTCGGCGTGTCTGATCGTGTGGGTTCGCCGATATGTGTCATCGATCCAAAAAAGATTGCCGGGATTGTGTTTACAAACCTGGACGATGAGTCCGGCGGTTTTGATGAAGCAACGGCAGTGACGGATCGGATCGGTCAGAACGTGGCCGATTTCCTGGCTGCTGAAATGAAGATTGGCCGGATTCCGGCGCAGTTCCTGCCTTTGCAGTCGGGTGTGGGCAACATCGCCAACGCGGTGCTGGCTGCGCTGGGGCAGAGCCGTGATATTCCGGCGTTCGAGATGTACACGGAGGTGCTGCAGGATTCAGTGGTGCCGTTGCTGGAGAACGGCCGGTGCACATTTGCTTCGACCTGCGCGCTGACACTGAGCCCGGCGGCCATGCGGAAGGTGACGGGCGATATCGACTACTACAAGCGCCGTATCATTCTGCGTCCGCAGGAAATCTCCAACCATCCCGAGATCGTGC
>JANNNT010000235.1:0-4098 GCA_031398685.1 Rhodocyclaceae bacterium
GCCTGACCGAGCGCTTCTACCGCGTGGATCGCGGACGCTCGCGCGATGCGGGGGGGACCGGTTTGGGCCTGGCCATCGTCAAGCACTCGCTCAGCCGGCATCAGGCGCAACTCGACATCAGGAGCACGCCGGGGGTGGGCAGCCGCTTCGCCGCCCGTTTCCCGGCCAACCGGGTGGCCGGGCTTTCGTCGCGGCCGGCCTGAAAAGCCTGCGGGCTGACGACTAAAAGGTCCCCGTCGGCTGTTTTGCAAACCATTCGCCGAGAAAACGGGTCATGGCCTGAACCTTGGCCGAGAGATGTCGGCGCGTGGGATAAACCGCATGAATCGGCAGGCGAACCACGCCCCACTCCGGCAGCAGGCGAACCAGCTGGCCGCGTTCAATCAAAGGTTGCAGGATAAAACACGGCCCCTGGACGATACCGCAGCCGGCCGCGGCCATTTCACCCAGAAGCATGCCATTGTTGGCATTGACCGGGCCGTTGATACGAACACTGAACGGCTTGCCGTCCTTGTCTTCAAAGGGCCACTGGTTGCCGCCGGACGAATAGGCGTAGGTCAGGCACGGATGACGGGCCAGATCAGGTGGTGTCAGCGGCGTGCCAGCGCGCGCCAGGTAGTCGGGTGCCGCGGCGATCAGCAGTGACGTTTCGCCAATGTTCCGCGCCACCAGGTTGTCGCTACCCACGCGACCGACGCGGATGGCCAGATCCAGGCCCTCTTCAGCGAAATCGGCAAGGCTGTCCGAGAGCACGATGTCGAGCGTGATATCCGGATAGGCGTGTGAAAACGCCGCAAAAGCCGGCGCCAGTCTTGAAATGGCCAGGGCAATGGGTGCCGTCAGGCGCAGCCTGCCGCGCGGGTGATGGGCCTCGCCAGAGACGCTGGCCTCGGTTTCCTCCAGATCGGCCAGCAATTGCGTACACCGTTCGAAATACGCAAATCCCTCGTCGGTCGGGCTCATCCGCCGTGTCGTGCGGTTCAGCAAACGCACGTTGAGATGCGCTTCCAGTTGCGCCACATGGCGTGATACCGCCGAGGTCGACAACCCCATCTGCTCGGCGGCGGAAGCAAAACCTCCGGCCTCGATCACCGAACAGAAAACACGCATGGCCTCAAATTTGTCCATTCAATTGTCCCGAATAATGCAACACAGAATCAATTGTATCCGTATTTATTCTTTCAATCGGGACAGTTAAAGTTCGTTCCGTCGACAGGTTACGGCTCGACACCCAACCAGTCATTCAAAAGGAGAGCACCCATGAACACCACAACGACCCAAACCCCCCTCTACGGAATTACGCTGCTACGCTTAGCGCTTGGCGTGATGTTCCTCGCGCACGGACTGCTCAAAGTCCTTGTCTTTACCTTGCCGGGTACGGCAGGGTTTTTTGAATCCGTCGGATTCCCGGGCTTTCTCGCCTACATCGTTGCGCCAGCTGAAATCCTTGCAGGCGTTGCCCTGATGATCGGTTTCCGCACCCGACTGGTCGCTGCGGCAACCATTCCCTTGCTGATCGGCGCAACCCTGGTCCATGCCGGTAACGGTTGGGTGTTCAGCGCACCGAATGGAGGCTGGGAGTACCCCGTCTATCTGCTTATCGCCGCTGTCGCCCAGGCTTTGCTTGGCGGCGGTGCATTTTCGATCGACAACACCCGTACGCAAAACGTTTGAACACCACCCGTTTCCAACCGCCGGTGCATTCGCCCTGGTCTCATAAAGGAGCAACACCATGAAACTCTACTTTTCTCCCGGAACGTGTTCGTTTTCTCCCCATCTCGCCTTGCGTGAGGCTGGCCTTGATGTCGAACTGGTCCAAGTCGACCTGAAAACCGGCACGCTGGTTGCCGACGGCAGCGATTTCACCAGAATCAACCCCAAGGGCTACGTTCCCGTCCTTGAACTGGACAACGGGACCATTCTGACCGAAGGGCCGGCCATCGTTCAGTACATCGCCGACCTCAGGCCGGAGTCGGGGCTGGCACCGAAAGCCGGGACCTTTGAGCGTTATAAGTTGCAGGAATGGCTTGGCTTCATCAATTCCGAGGTGCACAAGGGCTTTGGTTCCTTGTTCAATCCACGTACCCCGGACGAGTACAAAACCATTGCGAAGCAGAATCTGACCCGGCGCCTGGCTTACCTGGGCGGGATTCTGGAGACGAATGAATTCCTGATGGGTACGCACTACACGGTCGCTGACGGCTACTTGTTCACGGTCCTCAACTGGGGGCAGTGGGTCGGCATCGACATCAAGCAATGGCCGGCACTGGTTGGCTTTCAGGAGCGCATTTCCAGCCGCCCCAGTGTGAGTGCAGCAACGTCGGCAGAAGCTGCGCTGGGCTGAGGTCGTTCAGTTGAAACCCAACGACACGGCGAGAAACGAAATTCGTCGTCGAATGTTTCTCGTCGTGCGCGTTGTGCCGTTGTGGTGAATTCCATTTCCTTGCTTCACTCTAAAGATCAGACCTCATGCAGACCAGACAGCCGATACTCTTTATCTCCCATGGATCGCCGATGACGGCGCTTGGGGGTGACGAACTCAACCAGATCTGGGCCACCCTCGCGAGGAGACTGACCCGACCGGCGGCGATCCTGATGCTCTCCGCCCACTGGGACACTCGCTTGCCCATCCTCACCGGTAGCGCGCGCCCGGAAACGATTCACGATTTTGGCGGTTTTCCGGCCGAGCTTTACCAACTGCGCTACCCCGCTCCCGGAGCCCCCGAGCTGGCGCAGCGCATCAAGCAGCAATTGACCGAAGCCGGCATCGCGACGGGTATCGACGCCGGTCGCGGGCTCGATCACGGGGCCTGGGTTCCATTGCGTGTCCTGTTTCCGGCGGCAGACGTCCCGGTGCTGCAACTCTCTGTTCAACCCGAACGCTGTGCCCGCCACCACTACGCCTTGGGCGCGGCATTGGCCTCACTGGCCGACGAAAATATCCTGATCGTTGCGAGTGGCCACCTGACGCACAATCTTATGGACTTCATGCGTCCCGGCGGCGTGCGACCGACGCCGGATTCTCGAGCTTTCCGCGAGTGGGTGCATGCTCAGCTCATGAATAACGCCAGTGAGCCGCTGTTCGACTGGCAACAGCTTGGACCCGGTGCGAAATCGGCGCACCCGACGCCGGAGCATTTTCTCCCCTTGGTCGTCGCCCTCGGTGCAGCCGGAGAAAAGCACCGTACGGAATGGCTCGGCGGCGGCTGGGTCGGGGACGCACTGGCGGCGGATAACTACCTGTTTGAACAGGCGTGAGGTATCCGTAGTTCGTGGTTGGCTTCCGTTCTATAGGCGGTAAAGCACCTTGGCGCTTCGCGCTGCTGGCGCTGTTCGTGCTGCGCAGTGGCAAAAGCGCTGATTCGTCTGCGAACGCCTGAGACGCGATCGCGCCGTTTGGGCTGGTTGGCCATGACACGTTTCACAACGGGCGTTACCGGCGACTGGCTATTTTTCGCCGGGTTTCTGCGCTATTTGTTATGACGTCTCATGACCGGACTGAACAACTATTTGGTGCCGTTCCCTTCCGCCTGCTGCTTCATCTGGGCTTGCCGATCGGCTTCTTCGCTGGCGCGCCTCAGTCTTTCGCTGCTGTTGGAGAGGTGCATGCGCATGCTGGCCCGAGCCATTTCCGTATCATTCCGTGCAATCGCATCGAGGATGTACTGGTGCTCGCGGTTGGTCCGAAAAAGATAGGCCTGGGCCGGCTCGGTCGAGAACAGTGAGGTATCCAGCCGGGTGCGGGGGATGGTTGTGGTGCCCAGATGACGGTAAAAATCTTCAAAATACTTGTTGCCTGTGGCAAGTGCGATCTGCAGATGAAACTGGAAGTCCGCATCCACGGAGCTTTCGCCTTTGTTGATATTTTCCTCGAAGGTCTCAACGGCACTGCGCATCAGCGCCAACTGTCCCTCGGTGCGGCGAAGCGCGGCAAGGCCCGCGGCCTCGGTTTCCAGACTGATTCTGAGTTCCAGCATGGCCAGTACGTCGCGGATGGTGACGACTGTCATGGAATCCAGCGAAGGCGCTGCGGGCGCCTGCGGGGGCAGTACAAACGTACCGACGCCATGCCGTGTCTCCGCGAATCCGGCGGCCTGC
>JANNNT010000255.1:0-2159 GCA_031398685.1 Rhodocyclaceae bacterium
CGACGAGAAGATCGTTGAACTGATCACCCTGCATTTCGACCTGCGCCCAAAGGGCATCATCAAGGCCCTCGACCTGCTGCGCCCGATCTACGCCAAAACCGCGGCCTACGGTCACTTCGGCCGCGAAGAGCCGGAGTTTACTTGGGAAGCAATCGACAAAGCCGCTGTACTGAAAGCTGACGCCGGCCTTTGAGTTTCTTTGCCAAACAAAAAAGGGCCGCAAGGCCCTTTTTTGTTTTCCATCCGGCAAAAAAGGTAAGATGCTTCTCCGATTACCCGAAGAGCATCCATCCGGGCCATGCTAAAAAAAATCCACGTCAAGCAGCTTACTGTCGGCATGCACCTGAAGGAGTTCTGCGGCTCCTGGATGGAACACCCGTTCTGGCGTAGCGCTTTTGTCATCACCGACTCCGAGGATATCGAGCGCATCCTGGCCAGCAGCATCAAGGAAGTCTGGATCGACAGCGAAAAAGGCCTTGATGTGGCACCGGGCGAAACTGTCGTGTCGGAAGCGGAATCAGAGGCGCAGGTTGACGCTGAGCTGCTCGTTGCCGCAGGTGAACGACGCGAAAGGGCTCCAGTTTCAGTTTCTGCCGAGTTGGCTCGCGCCGCCAAAATCTGCGCCCAGTCCAAGCGTGCGGTCACGTCGATGTTTCAGGAAGCGCGCATGGGCAAGGCGGTTGACACCCAAGGCGCACAAAAGCTGGTCGAAGAGATATCCGACTCGATAAGCCGTAACCCCAACGCCCTGATCAGCCTCGCCCGCTTGAAAACGGCTGACGACTACACGTATATGCACTCGGTCGCGGTGTGTGCACTGATGGTCGCCCTGTCCAAGCAACTCAAGCTTGACGAGATTCAAACCCGCTCGGCGGGAATCGCCGGACTGCTGCACGATCTCGGCAAGGCCTTGATGCCGAAGGACGTGCTCAACAAGCCAGGCAAACTGACCGACGAAGAGTTCGCCATCATCAAGAAACACCCGGAAGAAGGATACAAATTGCTGCTCAGCAGCACCGGCGCGGATGAAATCGCTCTCGATGTGGTTCTGCACCACCATGAAAAAACTGACGGTTCGGGTTACCCCAAGCGCCTCAAAGACAGTGAAATCAGCCGCTTTGCCAAAATGGGAGCGGTTTGTGATGTTTATGACGCAATCACCTCCAACCGCCCCTACAAGGCGGGGTGGGATCCCTCAGAATCCATTCGCCGGATGGCCGAATGGACCAAAGGTCATTTCGACCCCTTGATTTTCCAGGCTTTCGTCAAAAGCCTGGGCATTTACCCCATTGGCTCGCTGGTGAGACTCAACTCCGGACGGCTGGGTATTGTCGTCGACCAGGCGCAAAAATCCCTGCTCACGCCACGCATCAAGGTTTTTTATTCGACTCGGGCCGACGTACGCATCAAGCCGGAAATCGTCGATCTCTCACGCCCGAACTGCCATGAAAAGATTGCCAGCCGGGAGGATCCAGCCCAATGGAATTTCCCGGATCTCAACGAACTCTGGTCGGGACAAACCGGTTATTAGCCTGCGGCAGAGGTCATGCTCAAGCGAATCAGTGTTCAGCAACTTCAGATCGGCATGTATCTCAAGGAATTCTGCTGTTCGTGGATGGAACATCCGTTCTGGCGCAGCGGTTTCGTTATCACCGACACCGAGGGCATCGAACGCATCCGGGCGAGCAACGTTTCCAAGGTGTGGATTGATTGCGCCAAGGGCGTTGAGAGCGCTCCAGACAAAGCGCCGGTATCGGATGTCGAAGTAGAAGCCCACGTCGATGCCGAACTGCGATCTGGACGAGGCGGCCGCATGCTGCGGGACTGCGGTCTCGACGACGCGGTACTCGACGTCTGCCTGAATCATCATGCCCGGATTGAACTTCCCCGACCTCTTCAAGCTGTGGTCAGGACTATCGAGCTCACCCTGGTAGGCCGCCAGGGCAATCGCATGAATCTTATACAAGACCGAGGAGTTGAGCGCGATAGGTATCGGAGCTGGCGGCGATGAGTCGACGGACTTTGATGCCGCCCTTGCGCTTAACGGGGGTGAGGCGCATGAGGTTCAAGGCGATATGCCGTAGGACGGCGAAGTTGTGGGCGGCATGACCCGTACGAGCGCGCATCTGATCGTCGCCAAAAACGACATCCATGCACCA
>JANNNT010000261.1:0-6138 GCA_031398685.1 Rhodocyclaceae bacterium
ACGATATCGGTGACATTTCGGTCAACATCTCGGGCTGCATGAATTCCTGCGGCCATCATCACGTCGCCAACATCGGCATTCTCGGTGTCGACAAGAACAGTGAGGAGTGGTACCAGATTACCGTCGGCGGCCAGCAGGGCAACACCACGACGATCGGCAAGGTCATCGGTCCGTCGTTCTATGCCGAGGAAGTGCCGCAGGTCATCGGGGCGCTGATCGATGTCTATATCGAACAACGCACGCTGAGCGAGCGTTTCATCGACACGGTCGAGCGACTGGGCATCGAACCCTTCAAGGAGCGCGCCTACGCCGGCCGTGACAAGCGCAAACCAGCCAAGAACGCTGGCCAAAATGTGGAGGAAGCCGCCCATGTCTAAGATCATCAAGAACGACCGGATCGTCGACGACGCCTGGCAAGTCCTCACGCTTGCCGAAGGAGAGACGGCGGAAGCCGTCGCTCTGCCCGACGCACCGTCCCTGCTGCCGCTCGCCGTATGGCTGGCGCGCAAGGACGAAATCCTCGCCCGCGCTGCGCCGGTCGGGGTCTGGCTGGAAAGCAGCGAAGGACCGGAGGCCCTCGCCGGCGATCTCGAACAGCTGGCCCTCATCGGCGTTAACTTCCCCAAGTTCGTCGATGGCCGGGGTTATTCCTCGGCCCGCCTGCTGCGCGAACGCTACAACTACCGTGGTGAAATCCGCGCCATCGGCGACGTGCTGCAGGATCAGCTGTTCTATATGAAACGCTGCGGCATCGACGCCTACGCCGTACGTGCGGACAAAGATATCGAAGCCGCTCTGGCCGGTCTGCGTGTTTTCAGCGAAACCTACCAGGCGGCAGTCGATCAGCCGCAGCCCCTCTTCCGCCGCCGGGCCGCGTAAGGACAACGATGAGCATCAACATCAATCTCAACGATCAGCGACTTATTGATTCCGTCGCTACCAAGGTCGAGGACGCAAAAACACTGTTGCGCAAAATTGCCGACGACTATTCTCCCGCCGTTTTCGCCAACAGTCTTGGTGCCGAAGACATGGTGCTGACCGACCTGATCCTCGGCGAAAAACTCGACATCGAGATCTTCTCACTCGATACCGGTCGTCTGCCGCTGGAAACCTACGACCTGATCGCCGAGGTAAAAAAGCATTACGGGCTGGCGCTCACGCTCTACTATCCGCACCACGATCTGGTCGAGACCTATACGCGTACGAATGGCATCAATGCGTTTTACGAGTCGGTTGACCTGCGCAAGGGCTGCTGCTTCGTGCGCAAGGTTGAGCCGCTGCAACGTGCTCTGGCCGGCAAGAAAGCCTGGATCACCGGCATGCGGGCGCAACAGTCAGCCACCCGCGACGGCTTGCCATTACACGCATTTGATGAAAGCAACGGGCTGGAAAAATTCAACCCGTTGGCGGACTGGACTGAAAAGGAAATCTGGGCCTACATCCGCCTGAACAAGGTGCCCTACAACGCCCTGCACGAGAAGTTCTACCCGAGCATCGGATGTGCGCCCTGTACGCGCGCCATCACTCCGGGTGAGGATGTCCGCTCCGGTCGCTGGTGGTGGGAGAACCCCGAATCCAAGGAATGCGGACTGCATGTCAAGAAGGCTTGAAAGCATTGATTTCTGAAAGACTAATAATGACAACTCTGACCAAACAAACCCTGACCCACCTCGACTGGCTCGAATCCGAGGCCATCCACATCATGCGCGAGGTCGCCGGCCAGTGCTCCAATCCGGTACTGCTCTTCTCCGGCGGCAAGGATTCGATCTGCATGCTGCGCATTGCCGAAAAGGCCTTCCGCCCCGGCAAGTTCCCCTTCCCGCTGATGCACATTGACACCGGCCACAACTACAAGGAAGTCACGGACTTTCGCGACCAGCGCGCGGCCGAACTCGGCGAGCGCCTGATCGTGCGCTCGGTTGAAGACTCAATGGCACGCGGCACGGTGGTGCTCAAGTCGGCGGACGAATCGCGCAACAAACATCAGTCGGTGACGCTGCTTGAAGCCATCGAGGAATTCGGCTTCGACGCCTGTATCGGCGGTGCCCGCCGCGATGAAGAAAAAGCACGCGCCAAGGAACGTATCTTCTCCTTCCGCGACGAATTCGGCCAATGGGACCCGAAGAACCAGCGCCCCGAACTGTGGGACCTGTACAACGCCCGCAGCTTCAAGGGCGAGAACATCCGTGTTTTCCCGATCTCAAACTGGACGGAATTCGACGTCTGGCAATACATCGAGCGCGAAAACCTCGAACTGCCATCCATTTACTTCGCCCATCAACGGCAGATTGTTCGCCGTCAAGGCGGCATGCTGCCGGTCACCGATGTCACGCCGGCCAGACCCGGTGACACGATCGAGACGGTGCAGGTTCGCTTCCGCACCGTCGGCGACATCACCTGCACGGCGCCGGTCGAATCCGATGCCGACACCATCGCCAAGATCATCGCCGAAACAGCCACTACGACCATCACCGAACGCGGCGCCACGCGCCTCGACGATCAAACGTCGGATGCATCCATGGAACAACGCAAGAAAGAAGGTTACTTCTGATGTCCGCCATTGAAAACTTCCCGGCCGTCGATAACGGCCTGTTGCGCTTCCTTACCTGCGGCAGCGTGGACGACGGCAAGAGTACACTGATCGGCCGCCTGCTTTACGACACCAAGACCATCCTCGCCGACACCCTGCACGCCATCGCGCGCACGTCGAAAAAGCGCGGCATGGAGGTCATGGACCTCTCGCTGCTCACCGACGGCCTGCAGGCCGAGCGCGAACAGGGCATCACCATCGACGTCGCCTACCGCTACTTCACCACCGGCACGCGCAAGTACATTATCGCCGACGCGCCGGGGCACGAGCAGTACACGCGCAACATGGTCACCGCCGCCTCGACCGCCGATCTGGCCATCATCCTGATCGACGCGCGCAAAGGCGTGCTGACGCAGACGCGCCGCCACTCCTACCTGACGCACCTGGTGAACATCCCGCACCTCGTCGTCGCCATCAACAAGATGGACCTCGTCGACTACTCGCAGGACGTCTTCAACCGGATCATGACCGACTATCTCAACTTCGCCGCCAAGCTCGGCATCGAGGACGTGCGCTTCATCCCGATGTCGGCGCTCAACGGCGACATGGTCGTCGAACGTGGCGAGCGGCTCGACTGGTATAAAGGACCGACGCTGATCGATCTTCTGGAATCCGTTACCGCATCGCATGTCGAACACGAGGAAAACTTCCGCTTCCCGGTGCAATACGTCTGCCGCCCGCAGGATTCGGCCAACCCCGAACTGCACGACTACCGTGGCTTCATGGGGCGCGTCGAATCCGGCGTCGTGGCCATCGGCGATGCCGTCACCGTCCTGCCCACACGTCGCGAAACCCGCGTCAAGGACATCCAAGTCATGTCCGAATCCCGGCCCACCGCCTTCGCCGAGCAATCCATCACCCTTCTTCTTGAAGACGAAATCGATATCTCACGCGGCGATATGATCGTAAAGACCGGCGAACTCCCCAACGTCACCAAGCAGGTCGACGCCATGCTCTGCTGGCTCTCCGAATCGCCGCTCGACCCACGCCGCAAATATCTCATCCGGCACACCACGCGCGACAGCAAGGCCATGCTCGCTGGCATCGAGTTCCGCATGGACATCAACACCATGGAACATCAATCCGCCGAAAAACTGGCGATGAACGACATCGCCAAGGTCAGCCTCAAACTCGCGCAGCCGATCTTCGCCGACAGCTACGCCGCCAACCGGGGAACCGGCGCCTTCATCGTCATTGATGAATCGAGCAACAACACGGTTGGGGCGGGAATGATTCTCTGATTGTTGTTCTCTGACTCAATACCTGCAAACGCCCGGCATGACCGGGCGCTTTTCTTAGTTAACTATGATTTCTCGTCAGGTGGCAAAAATCACTCCGCTCATGGTTCGCATAGGTCTCATTTTCGATACGCACGGTCTTCTCCGACCGGAGGCCAAGGCATTCCTGCAAGGCAGCGATTTCATCGTCCACGCTGGTGACATCGGCGACCCAGGCATTCTTGAAGAATTGAGCGCCATTGCGCCCGTCACCGCCGTACGAGGCAATAACGACAGAGAGGCGTGGGCAGAGAAAATCAATGAAACCGAGTCCCTGCAAATCGGCGAGTTTTTCCTCTATGCCATTCACGACCTCGCACAGCTCGACATTGACCCCGCCGCGGCAGGTGTTCACGCCGTCGTATCAGGGCACTCTCACCGGCCTCTCATCGAAGACCGCGACGGCGTATTGTTTGTCAATCCCGGTAGCGCCGGTCCTCGTCGTTTCAAACTGCCCATCGCCGTCGGCGAAGTCATCATCAACGGCAGGTCCGCATCGGCCCGGACGGTTGAGCTTGTGGTTCACAGCAGCTCTGACTACAAACAACAGAAGGCTGACAAACCATCATGAAAACCTACGTAATACTTCTACGAGGTGTCACGCCTACAGGGAATAACCGCGTACCCATGGCAGAACTGCGCATTACGCTCGCCGATGCCGGTCTTGTCGATGTTCGAACGACCATCACCCAGCGACTGTCCGATGCCTGTTTTTTTCTGTCACCAGAGCAGAACAGCTAAAATTCGCCGCATGCCAAACGATGACTACCCGCTGACTCTACTCTGCCACCCCGCAACGCCGGCTCCGGTGGTGCGTTTGATCGAAGCGCACGTCTCGTTCCGGCCGGACGGGGGTATCACGTTCGCTTATCGGCTCCGGGGCGACATGGCTCGTTTGCTCGTTCCGCAGCAACAACGCCCTGCGCATACAGACTTGCTCTGGGAACATACCTGTTTCGAGGCCTTCGCTGGCGTGCGCGGCGAATCAGCCTACCGTGAATTCAATTTCTCGCCTTCCGGTCAATGGGCGGCGTACGCTTTTTCGGACTATCGACAGCGCGACGAAAGCTTCGAACTGATCGATGCCCCGCAGATCACGACCCGGCTGTACGCCGGTCGACTGGAAGTTGATGCAATCCTCGCGCCCAACGCCCTACCCTCTGCTGCCGACACTATCCAGATCGGCCTTTCGGCGGTGGTCGAGGCGGCCGATATTGTCGATGGCAGTCACAGCTACTGGGCGCTGCATCACCCCGCCGCTCGCCCTGACTTTCACCACCGCGCCGCCTTTACACTCGAAGTGCCCGCACCGCGCAACTCCGTCTGAAAGCTCTCACCATGCCCGCCATCAAATTTGGACTCGACCGCTTGCTCGAAGACCCCGCCCTGCGCAAACCGCTGGCCGGCAAGCGTATCGCCCTGCTCGCCCATCCGGCCTCGGTCACGGCCGATCTGAAACACGCACTCGATGCGCTGGCGTCCTTGCCCGACCTGCATCTGACCGCTGCCTTCGGCCCGCAACACGGCCTGCGCGGCGACAAGCAGGACAACATGGTCGAATCGCCTGATTTCCTCGATCCACGGCACGGCGTCCCGGTCTTCAGCCTGTACGGCGAAGTGCGCCGACCGACGGCGGCGATGATGGCGTCTTTCGACGTGCTGCTGATCGATCTGCAGGATCTCGGCTGCCGTATCTATACCTTCATCACCACGCTGCGTTACCTGCTCGAAGCCGCCGCCGAACACGGCAAGACGGTGTGGATACTCGACCGCCCCAACCCCGCCGGGCGTCCGGTGGAAGGGCTAGCATTGTGCGCCGGTTGGGAGAGCTTCGTTGGGGCCGGACCGCTGCCGATGCGCCACGGCCTGACGATGGGCGAACTGGCGCACTGGTTCATCGCCACCCTGAAGCTCGATGTGGACTGTGAAGTCATCACCATGCACGGCTGGTTGCCTGAGGCCGCGCCCGGCTACGGCTGGCCGCTCGGCGAACGGGCGTGGATCAACCCCAGCCCGAATGCGCCCACTCTCTCGATGGCGCGCTGCTACGCCGGCACCGTGATGCTCGAAGGCACGACACTCTCGGAAGGGCGCGGCACCACCCGCCCGCTCGAACTTTTTGGGGCACCCGATATCGATGCCCGTGCGCTGATCACCGAAATGTTCGCCCTTGCGCCCGAATGGCTGGCCGGCTGCCGCCTGCGCGACTGCTGGTTCGAACCGACTTTCCACAAGCACGCAGGCAAGCTGTGCAACGGCGTGCAGATTCAC
>JANNNT010000294.1:0-2768 GCA_031398685.1 Rhodocyclaceae bacterium
CCGGAATTGCCTGACGTTGGGGATGCATTTGATTTACACGTTGATCGGAGTGATTTCAGTGTAGGCCGGCTAAATCATTATTAAAAGTTAAACTTAATTTTAGTTATGGTTATGTTTTACTTTCCAATGTTGTTGCTTGACCCCGTGCGTGAGGGATATTCCTTACCCGTCACGCACCAAAAATGGAGACGTAGTGCAGAGCCGCAAGGTCGCCGACGATCATGATGCCCCGAGGCCCGTATAAACATTGCCTCCCCCGGCATAGACCCTGAAGGCCCGCGTATTTATTGGCTTGCAAGCCAGTCGGCTTTTGTAATGTGGTCAGCACTTTCAAGCGCACTCCTTGAACCAATCGGAGTCGACCTGATCAATACGTTCTCTGACTGGAGCCGAGAGCGCAGGGTGTCGCGCGTCCGGTTAAGCGGCGAGAGACTGGCAAGACCGCGCAAGACGATTTTTACTCCGCAGCGTTGCGCTGCGTGTTTAGAATGGGTAATCACTAAAGATAGTCACAAGCCCCTGCTGAAAGGTGGATTCCACATGCAACGCCCAGTTTTCCCAAGATCGCCCCTGCTGGCCGGTACCGATGTCGAGCAAAAACGTGCGGAGATTCTCGACTATTTTCACGCCACCTTTGATCGCTATGAGCTGTTGTTCGAGGTGCTGAACGGCGATGAGGCGTATTTCAAAAAGCCAATCCGCCTGCGCCATCCGTTGATCTTCTACTATGGCCATACCGCAACCTTCTTCATCAACAAGCTGGTTCTGGCCGGGTGGATCGATCACCGCATCAACCCCAGGTTTGAATCGATGTTTGCTGTCGGAGTCGACGAAATGAGCTGGGATGATCTCGACGAGGCGCGCTACGAGTGGCCGACTGTTAATGAGGTCAGAGCCTATCGCCAGTCTGTTCGTGCCGCGGTCGGGCAATTGATCCGGAGCAAACCGCTATCCTTTCCAATCAGCTGGGATGACCCGTGGTGGATCATTCTGATGGGGGTCGAGCACGAACGAATCCATCTGGAGACGTCGTCGGTGCTGATCCGTCAGCATGCGCTGAACTACGTCAAACCGCACCCCGCCTGGGAGCCCTGCCGGGAGACCTCGGCAGCGCCGCAAAACGTGTTGGTCGCCATTCCGTCATCTGAAGTGCGCATCGGCAGGGAGCGAAGCGAGCCCATCTACGGCTGGGACAACGAGTTCGGTCGCCATGAGGCGTCCGTGGCGGCTTTTCAAACCAGCCGCTATCTGGTGTCCAATCAGGAGTTTCTGGCGTTCGTCGAAGCCGGGGGGTATGCCGATGATTCCTTGTGGCTGGACGAAGGCGTCGGCTGGAAGAAATTTGCACAAGCCCAGTACCCGACGTTCTGGGTCAAGGATGGTACGCAATGGCGCTTGCGCCTGATGCTTGAAGAAGTGCCGATGCCGTGGGACTGGCCGGTGGAGACCAATTATCACGAGGCCAAGGCCTTCTGCCAGTGGCAGGCGCGCATCAGCGGCCAACCCGTGCGCCTGCCGACGGAAGACGAATGGCAGGTGCTATGCGCCTTTGCCGGAGCAAACAAGCTTACGGCTCAACGCGTGGTACCCGCCAACCTCCAGCTCGATCATTACGCGTCGTCCTGCCCGGTTACACAGTTCGCGCAGGGCCCGCTTTTCGATGTGGTCGGTAACGTCTGGCAGTGGACCGAAACGCCGACGTACCCCTTCGCGGGGTTTCAGGTTCATCCGATCTACGACGACTTCACGACGCCCACCTTTGATGATCGCCACAACATGATCAAGGGCGGGTCCTGGATTTCCTGCGGCAACGAAGCCTTGCCCGAGTCGCGTTATGCCTTCCGTCGCCATTTCTTCCAGCATGCCGGCTTCCGCTACGTCGTCTCCGATGCCCCTGCCAGCACGCAGGCCTCACACTACGAAACGGACCGGATGGTTTCCGAATACGCCGAATTCCACTACGGCGATGACTACTTCGATGTGCCGAATTTCCCGCGCGCGCTGGCACAGCTGGCCATTGCCGCCAGGGGCGACAAACCGGCCGGGAAGGCACTGGATCTCGGCTGCGCCACGGGGCGTGCGACGTTCGAATTGGCGCGGCATTTCGAGCAGGTCACCGGCATTGATTTTTCTGCCCGATTCATCGGCCTGGGCGTGCAACTGGCCGAGCAGGGAACGTTACGTTACACCCTGGTCGAAGAGGGCGAACTCGTAAGCTACAAGGAGCGGAAGCTTGCCGATCTCGGGCTCGACAAGGTTGCGAAGAAAGTCGAGTTCTTTCAGGGCGACGCCTGCAATCTCAAGCCGGTATTCGCCGGTTACGACCTGATCCTTGCCGCCAATCTGATCGATCGGCTCTACAGCCCGGAAAAATTCCTTGGATCGGTGCATGAACGGCTCAATCCCGGTGGCGTACTGTTGATCGCGTCGCCATACACCTGGTTGCCTGAACATACCAAACGCGAAGCATGGATTGGGGGCTTCAAAAAGGACGGCGAGAACTTCACTACGCTCGACGGCCTGAAAGCCATCCTCGGCACGCATTTCCGACTGATACGCGGGCCTTTGCCGGTGCCCTTTGTCATTCGTGAAACAAAACGGAAATTCCAGCACACCCTCTCTGAAGTCAGCATTTGGGAGCGCTGTTAAGGGGTTGGCGAGCGTGGATTGCGAGCAACGTGGTTTCGCCGTATGGACCACGACCGTGAATGACGCCCACCGGGCAAAGTTGCGGCCGATCAGGGCTGTCGGGGGTGATCGATCTGTGC
>JANNNT010000300.1:0-2342 GCA_031398685.1 Rhodocyclaceae bacterium
CGCCGCGCCAAAGTGCTGCCGGCGGGTTTGCTGCAACGTGTGGTTGCCGAGTACCGGCAACAGGGCGCCAGTGAAGCGATGCTGACCGGTCTCGAAGCGCAGTCTCCGCTTGGTCGCGTACTCTCGGCCGGTTTGCGCAATGTCGGCAGTTCGCGTGAAATCATGCGTGAGTCAATCGAAGAAGCCGGCGGTGTGGTGGCGCATGAACTTGAACGTTACCTCACTACGCTTGGCACGATCGCTTCGATCAGTCCGCTGATGGGGCTGTTTGGCACCGTGGTTGGCATGATCGAGATTTTCGGGTCGCAGTCGCCGACGGGAACCAACCCGATGCAACTGGCCCACGGTATTTCGGTAGCACTCTACAACACAGGTTTCGGCCTGGTGATCGCCATTCCGGGAATGATCTTCTGGCGCCATTTCCGCGCGCTGGTCAATGGTTTCGTGATTGAAATGCAGCAGCAATCCGTGCGCCTGGTCGAGGTTTTGCACGGCGAGCGCAAGGCTTGAGGAGCGGTCGATGAATTTTCAACGCGGTCGCGACCATGATGTGCCCGAGATCAATCTGATTCCGCTGATTGATGTGCTGCTGGTGATCATCATTTTTCTGATGCTGACGACTACCTACGCCAAGTTCTCCGGGCTGGAAATCAACCTGCCGACTGCCGACGCCAGCAAGCAGGCCGAACAGCCCAGCGAAGTCAGTGTAGCGGTGACGGCAAGCGGGCAGGTTCTGGTCAACAAGGCGCCGCTGGCCGCGGTCGATGTCAAGTCGATCAGCGAAGCATTGCAACGAGCGGCGGGTGACAACAAGGACCCGGTCATCGTCATCAATGCCGACGCCAAGGCGACGCATCAAAGTGTGGTCGACATCATGCAAGCGTCCCAGGCCGCTGGTTTCCCACGCATTTCCTTCGCTACGCAATCGCCGCACTGATTGCGTTCTGAAGGGCCGCTGATGAGTCGCTCATGAGTTTTTGCGGCGTCGCACAGCGCCTGCCCCGCTTGTGGTACCGGCGGCATCTGTCCGTAGCGCTCCTCCCCCTGTTGCCATTGTCCTGGCTGTTTCGGCTGATTGTCGGACTGCGGCGGGGTTTGTACCGTTCCGGCTTTATTCGCTCGTATCGCCTGCCCGTGCCGGTCATCGTGATTGGCAATCTGACCGTCGGTGGCAGCGGCAAGACACCGCTGGTGCTTTGGCTGGTTGAACGCCTGCGCGAAGCGGGATGGCGGCCGGGCGTTATCAGCCGCGGCTATGGGGGGGAGGCAGAGGGTGTGCAATCAGTCAGCGCTGACTCCAGTTCGACTCTCGTGGGTGACGAACCGCTGTTGCTGGCCCAACGCAGCGGTGTGCCGGTTTTTATCGGTCGTGACCGTGTCGCCGCTGGAAACGCCTTGCTTGAAGCCCATCCGAGTGCGATGTGATCGTTTCCGACGACGGGTTGCAACATTACCGCCTGCAGCGCTCTGTTGAAATTGCTGTGTTTGACGGGCGCGCCGCGGGGAATGCCCAGGTGTTGCCGGCGGGGCCGCTACGCGAGCCACTGCATCGCTTGTCGGCGACGACGGCGGTGGTGTGGAATACGGTCGGGAAAACGCAGGCACCGACTCTGGGTGTCGCGCTTGATTTGCCACAGTTTGCGATGCGCCTGGTCGGCCAGCGTTTTTTTTCACTGACGGATGCGCGGCAATACTGTACGGCCGATGATCTGCGAGACAAACACGTGTATGCGATGGCCGGTATTGGTGATCCTTCCCGTTTCTTTGCTCAGCTTGAATCACTGGGTCTCGAATTCGAGGCGCATCCGTTCCCCGATCATTACACCTACAGTGCTGCTGATCTTGCTTTCGCGAACGACGGCGTGCTGCTGATGACCGAGAAAGATGCGGTAAAATGCGCCGCATTGATTACGCACGAGGCTTGGGTGCTTCCTGTTGATGCGCTAATTGATGCGGCACCCGATGGCAAAACCTTGCTCGATACAATTCTGGAGATACTCGATGGACGCCCGCTTGCTTGATATCCTTGTTTGCCCGATCTGCAAAGCCAATCTCGAATTTCGCAAAGCCGAGGCGGAACTGGTGTGTAGGCCTTGCAAACTGGCTTACCCGGTGCGCGACGACATTCCAATCATGCTTGAGGATGAAGCCCGGCAAATCAAGGACGAAGACGTTTGATTCCAGGAGCAGCCATGAATTTTAAGGTTGTCATTCCCGCGCGCTACGCTTCAACTCGTCTGCCGGCTAAACCCCTGCTCGATCTTGGCGGCAAGCCAATGGTCGCGCGGACCGCAGAGCGCGCTGTTCTTTCCGGTGCCGAAGAAGTCTGGGTGGCGACCGAC
>JANNNT010000360.1:0-3221 GCA_031398685.1 Rhodocyclaceae bacterium
CGCGCTTTCGAACCGTTTTTTACTACCAAGGACGTCGGCAAAGGCAGCGGGCTGGGCCTGGCCATGGTTTATGGCTTCGTCAAGCAATCCGGCGGACACCTCAAGATCTACAGCGAGTTGGGGCACGGCACCACGGTCAAGCTCTACCTGCCGATCATCATTGGCCAGATCGAAACCGCCGCGATGGCGTCGGCGGTGACGCCGATGCAACCGACCGGTTGTGAAACGATTCTGGTCGTGGAAGACGAAGAAGATGTGCGCGCTCTGGTTTGCCGGTTGCTCTCCGGGCTGGGTTACCGCGTCTTGCAGGCGGGCGACGGCACGACCGCGCTGAAGGTGTTGCAGCAGTCGCTGGCGATTGACCTGTTGTTTACTGATGTTGTCCTGCCCGGCGGCGTAAACGGGCCCGAACTGGCGCTCGCTGCCGCCGCCCATGGACGCCATATCAAGGTGCTCTACACCTCCGGCTACACCGGCAACGCCATCCAGCAACTCGACGCCCTGGCAACCGAAGTCCGGCTGATCAGCAAACCCTATCGTATTGAAGAACTCGCGCGCAAGGTCCGCAGCGCGCTGGACGGTACGCCGGACTGACGGACGCGGTCGGTTTTTTGGAACCATCTCACGACGGTGTTTTACCGTCACAGCGGATCGCCCGCGCGAGCAGGAGGGCGCGCTCTTTGGCATTGCGGGTCAGGTTTGCGGCGCGTTCGAACTCGGCCCGTGCTTCGTCCAACCGGTCAAGCCGGGCCAGCAGATCGCCGCGTACGCTGGGCAGCAGGTGGTAGTTCTGCAGGCTGGGTTCATTCAGCAGCGTATCCACGATCTCCAGCCCCGCGGCTGGGCTGAAGGCCATCGAGACTGCAACCGCGCGGTTGAGCGTGACTACCGGCGAGGGCGCGAGCTGGGCCAGGGCGTCGTAAATGGCGACGATGCGCGCCCAGTCGGTCCGCGCCACGGTTAGCGCACGGGCATGGCAGGCGGCAATGGCGGCCTGCATGCTGTAGGGGCCGAGTGGGCCCGGTAGGGCCTCGGTGCGCGCCAGGGCGTCCAGTCCGCGCCGGATCAGCAGGCGATCCCAGCGCGAGCGATCCTGGTCGAGCAGCAGTACCGGCTCGCCGTTGGGCGAAACGCGCGCGGCAAAACGCGAGGCCTGGATTTCCATCAGCGCGACGAGGCCGAGGACTTCACTTTCTTCGGGCATCAGTCCGGCGAGCACCCGGCCGAGACGCAATGCTTCCTCACACAGTGCGGGGCGTATCCAGTCGTTGCCGGAGGTGGCCGAATAGCCTTCGTTGAAGATCAGGTAGATGACTTCGAGCACCGAGTCCAGGCGCTGAACGAGCTCCGCGCCGCGGGGAACTTCGAAGGGCACACGCGCGGCGGCTAGCGTGCGTTTGGCACGGACGATGCGTTGGGCGATGGTCGGTTCGGGCTTCAGGTAGGCGCGGGCGATCTCGTCGGTAGTCAGGCCACCCATGACGCGCAAGGTCAGCGCGCTGCGCGCTTCGGGCGAAAGCACGGGATGGCAGGCGGTGAAGATCAGGCGCAGCAGATCGTCGCTGATCGTGTTTTCTTTGGCGTTGTCGAGTCCGGCGTCGACCTGTTCGTTGAATTCATCACTGACGACGTCGTGCCGGAAATCGAGTTCGCGCCCGAATTCGACGGCCTTGGTGGCGGTAATCCGTTCGTGGCGCAAATGATCCAGCGCCTTGCGCTTGGCCGCCGTCATCAGCCAGGCGCCGGGGTTATCGGGCACGCCGGTGGCCGGCCAGTGTTCCAGCGCGGCGACCAGGGCATCCTGGGCAAACTCCTCGGCCAGCCCTACGTCGCGCACGATACGCGCCACCGTGGCGATGACCTTGGAGGCCTCGATATGCCAGATCGCCTCAATGGCACGCTGCGCCGCGGCGGCCGGATCCTCGCGGCTCATTTTTCGTCAGCGGCTTGGGGCAGCAGGTGGATCAGTTCCCATAGATGGCCATCCGGATCCTGAAAGCCGTGCCCGTACATGAAGCCATGATCCTGTGGCTCATTGTAGGTGCTGCCGCCGGCAGCCACCGCCAGGCGCACCATGGTATCCACCGCGTCCCGGCTTTCGAGGGCAATGCAGACCAGCACTTCAGTGCTCTCGTGCGCATCGGTCACCGGCTTGGGCGTGAAGGCCTGGAAGCGCTCGCGGGTCAGCAGCATGGCGAAGATGTTGTCGCCGATGATCATGCAGGTGGCCGCACTGTCCGTCCACCGCGCGTTGAAGCTAAACCCGAGGGCGGTAAAGAAGGCAATGCTGCGTTGCAGGTCGGCCACCGGGAGATTGACGAAGATTTGTTTGGCCATGAGATTCTCCAAGGAAGGCAGGGCAGGGCAGAGGCTGAAACGATCTGCGCTCAGGCGTTTGCACGTGCTACGGGGATCTGTCTGATCTTCGGGTCAGGCGCCTTTGTAGGCCTGCTGCAAAACGGCGATATCGAGTTTTTTCATCTGCAGCATGGCCGCAAAAACGCGTTGCGCGGCGGCGGTATCCGGGGCATTCAACATGGCCGGCAATAAAGTTGGAACGATCTGCCATGACGCGCCGAATTGGTCGGTGAGCCACCCGCATTGCACTTTTTCGCCGCCGGCCGAGAGTCGCTCCCAATAGTGATCGATTTCCTCCTGCGTCTCGCAGTTCACAACAAAGGAAATGGCCGGCGAAAAGGTAAATTGCGGTCCGCCGTTGAGGGCAAGAAATTCCTGACCGTCAAGCACAAACTTCACGGTCAATACCGATCCTTTGGGACGGTGGACCTCCTCGAGGTAGTACGTCGTCTGGAGGATTTCCGAGTTTTTGAAAATGGAAACATAGAAGGTTGCCGCTTCTTCGGCGTGGCTATCGAACCACAGGCATGGACTAATGGTATTCATGTGCGTGTTCTCCGTAGGTTGGGCGGTCGCTTATTCAGCATTCAGCGCGAGCGACCATCAAAGTGATTGACTGGAAGCGAGGCAAAATCGACGTCTTCCAGACAACGAACATTGATCGCGGCGATGCGATTGCCGGAAGGGTCGACTCCCTCGCCAAACGGATGCATGCCGCACTTCGCGCAGAATCGATGCTTGATCACGTGTTTGTTGAACAGGTACGTGCTGAGGTTTTCCTCCGGAGTGAGCAGGCGCAGCGTGTCTCTGGGAACAAACCAGAGAAGTGACCCCTTCCGGGAGCAGATCGAGCAGTTGCAATC
>JANNNT010000373.1:0-9592 GCA_031398685.1 Rhodocyclaceae bacterium
CGGTGCAGGAACGGGTTCCGGCTCCGGCGTTGCACAGGCAGCGAGCAGCAAGGACAGCGCAACGGCAAGAATCCGCGTCATCAAATGTCTCAGTCGAGGCCGGCCGGACGCTGCAGATGCCAATCGCTTACCTGCTGGTAACGGTGCGCAATATTAAGCAGTCGTGCTTCACTGAAGTAATCACCGATCAGTTGCAGTCCCGCCGGCAAACCGTTGGCAAATCCGCAGGGAATCGACATCGCGGGCAGGCCGGCCAGATTGACGGCAATCGTGTAAATGTCCGAAAGGTACATCTGCACCGGATCGGCGGATTTTTCGCCCAGCTTGAACGCCGTGCTCGGGCTGGTCGGCCCCATGATCACGTCGCACTGTTTCAGGGCCGCGACAAAATCATTGGCGATCAGGCGACGGATGCGTTGGGCCTGCAGATAATAGGCGTCATAGTAGCCGTGCGAAAGCACATAGGTGCCGATCAGGATACGGCGTTTGACCTCAGCACCAAAGCCTTGCGTCCGGCTTTTGGAGTACATGTCGTTGAGGTCGTCGTATTCGGGCGCGCGGTACCCGTAGCGGACGCCATCGAAGCGCGAGAGGTTCGAACTGGCTTCGGCCGAAGCGATCACGTAGTAGGACGCAATCGAGAGCTTCATGCCGGGCAGGCTGACCTCGACCGTTTCGGCGCCCAGCTTGCGGTAGTCGGCGATGGCGGCTTCGATGAGCTGCATCACTTCGGGCGCGCAGCCTTCACCAAAGAATTCTTTCGGCAGGCCGATTTTCAACCCGGCCAGCGGCTTTTCGCCGACTGAGGCGGAAAGCTCCCGCCGGTAGTCCTCCTTCGGATGGTCGAGGCTGGTCGAATCGCGCTCGTCAAAACCGGCCATGGCATTGAGCAGCAATGCGCAATCTTCCGCGGTGTGCGCCATCGGGCCGCCCTGATCGAGCGAGGAGGCATAGGCGATCATGCCGTAGCGCGAAACCACGCCATAGGTCGGTTTCAGGCCGGTCAGGTTGCACATCGCCGCGGGCTGGCGGATCGAGCCGCCGGTGTCGGTGCCGGTCGCCGCCGGCGTCAGCAGCGCCGCCACAGCGGCGGCCGAACCACCGGACGAGCCGCCGGGCACGCGCGCGGTATCCCAGGGATTCTTCACGGCGCCATAGTACGAATTTTCGTTGGACGAACCCATGGCGAATTCGTCCATGTTGGTCTTCCCGAGAATCACGGCACCGGCAGCGTTGAAACGCTCGACGACGGTTGCATCGTAAGGGCTGACGAAATTGCCGAGCATCCGCGAGCCGCAGGTCGTCAGTCGGCCCTGAGTGCAGAAAATGTCCTTCTGTGCCAGCGGAATGCCGGTCAGCGGGTCGCTCGTTCCGGCGGACAAGCGTTGGTCGGCAGCGCGCGCTTGGGCCAGGCTCATTTCGGCATCAACGGAAATGAAGGCATTGAGCTGCGGGTTGAGACGGGCGATCCGGTCAAGGTAGAGTTGTGTCAACTCGGTACTGGAAATTTCCCTGGCGGCCAATGCCTGCGAGAGGGCCGAAACGCTGCGCGTTATCATTCGATCACCTGCGGCACGAGGTAGAGACCGGCTTCGGTTTCCGGAGCGACGGCCTGAAAGGCCTGGCGCCGGTTAGTCTCGGTGACGCGGTCAGCGCGCAGGCGCTGCGCCAGATCCTGGGCATGCGCCATGGGCTCGATGCCGTTGGTGTCGACCGCCTGCATCTCTTCGATCAGCGTAAATATATCGTTCAGCTGGCCGAGCGTGCGTTCCGCTTCGGCATCGCTGACTTCGATCCGGGCGAGGTGAGCGACGCGCCGGACTTGTTCCAGGGTAAGCGACATGGCAATGAAATCAGTAAGGTATTAAAACGAGGAGCCATATAAGGTATCATAAATGCTTTGCGCTCTGCAGCCCCTGCGAAGCGATCACCGGATATTCAGGTATGTTCAGTTTTCTCCGCAGTTATTTTTCAAACGATCTTGCAATCGATCTGGGTACCGCCAATACGCTGATCTACGTTCGCGGCAAAGGCATTGTCCTTGACGAACCGTCAGTTGTTGCCATTCGCATGGAAGGCGGCCCCAACGCCAAAAAAACCATCCAGGCCGTCGGCCTGAGCGCCAAGAACATGCTTGGCAAGGCACCGGGGGCCATTACGGTTATTCGTCCGATGAAGGACGGCGTGATCGCCGACTTCACCGTGACCGAGCAAATGCTCAAGCAGTTTATCCGCAAGGTGCACGATTCGCGCCAGCTTTCGCCCAGTCCGCGCATCATCATCTGTGTGCCCTCGGGATCGACACAGGTTGAGCGCCGCGCCATTCGCGAATCGGCCATCGGTGCCGGTGCCAGCCAGGTGTTTCTGATCGAGGAGCCGATGGCGGCGGCGATTGGTGCCGGTCTGCCGGTTTCCGACCCGACCGGATCGATGGTCGTCGATATTGGCGGCGGCACGACCGAGGTTGGCGTCATCTCTCTCGGCGGCATGGTCTATGCGGGTTCGGTGCGCGTCGGTGGCGACAAGCTCGACGAGGCGATCATCAACTACATCAGCCGCAACTACGGCATGCTGATTGGCGAAAACACCGCCGAAAACATCAAGAAACGCATCGGCTCGGCCTTCCCGGGTGCCGAGGTGCGTGAAATGGAAGTTTCCGGCATCAACAAGGCCGAAGGCATTCCGCGCAAGTTCACCATTTCCTCGAACGAAATCCTTGAGGCGCTCACCGAGCCGCTCAACAACATCGTTTCGGCGGTCAAGTCGGCGCTTGAGAAAACGCCACCCGAACTGGGTGCCGACATTGCCGACAAGGGCATGGTGCTGACCGGCGGTGGCGCGCTGTTACGCGATCTCGACCGCCTGTTGATGGAAGAGACCGGCTTGCCAGTGATCGTCGCCGAAGAACCGCTGACCTGTGTCGCACGCGGTTGTGGAATGGCGCTTGAGCGGATGGACAAACTCGGCAGCATCTTCACTTCCGATTGAGATGCAATCGGAAGTAATGAGTGAAGAGTGAGAAGTAATACACTTCACTGTGGCGAGTCCCGACTGGGGTCGATTGTCTTGTCGGTTATACTGACTTCCGACACTTGACTCTTTACTCCTCTCTGAATCGATGGATCATCAGCCGCCACCGTTTTTCAAACGCGGACCGGCGCCTCTGGCGCGGCTGTCGTTCTACGCCACGCTTTCGCTGGCGCTGCTTTTCTTCGACTCCCGCTTTCAGACGCTTGAACTGCTGAGACAGGGGGTATCGCTGTTCACCCACCCCGTGCAACAGGTTGCGCATGCGCCGGTTGATTTTTTCCAGAATGCCGGCAACTATTTTTCCAGCATCTCCCGCTTCCAGGACGAAAACGCCCGCCTCAAACGCGCCCAGCTCGATGGTGCCGATGCTTTATTGCGGACGCGCCAACTTGAAGCCGAAAATGATCGCCTGCGCAAACTGCTCGACCTCAAGGGGCGGCAAAAGGCGAACGGTCGGGTAACCCAGGTGCTTTATGCGGCACGTGATCCGTTCTCGCGCCGCGTCATTGTCGACAAGGGACAACAGGACCAGATCGTCGCCGGGCAACCGGTAGTCGACGATGCCGGTGTCGTAGGGCAGGTCACGCGGGTGTTCCCCTTCGTTTCGGAAATCACGCTGATTACCGACAAGGATCAGGCGGTGCCCGTACAGATTGTGCGCAACGGGCTGCGCTCCGTCGTTTTCGGGCTGGGCGACGGCCAGCTTGAGTTGCGCTTCATGCCGGCCAACGCCGATGTGCAGAATGGTGATCTGCTGGTGACGTCAGGGCTGGATGGGATCTTTTTAGCCGGGCTTCCGGTGGCCAAAGTCGTGCATATCGAGCGCGACACGTCGTACTCTTTCGCACGCATTTACTGCGTGCCCGTCGCCGGCGTTGAGAACTTCGGCGAAGTTCTGGTGCTTGATCCGCGCGAAACAACGCCATTGCCTGCGCAGTTGACGAACGAAGCCGCTGCCGCAAGTGCCAAAGCGTCAGCCAAGCTCGGGGCAAAAAAGAAGCTCCCGAAAAGGGAATAAGGGAACAAGTCCATGCAACCCACATTTTCCTCCTCGCGTATCCTGCAGCCGGTTCGCCCCTGGTTTATCCTGTTCAGTCTGCTCGTCGCGCTGGTACTCAATTTTTTACCCACCTCGGCGTGGCCCTGGATGCCTGACTGGGTCGCCCTGATCATCGTCTTCTGGAGCATTCGCGAGCCGCGCCACGTGGGCATGGGTTCCGGCTTCATTCTCGGGCTGGCCATGGACGTCGCCGATGCCAGCCTGATGGGGCAACATGCGCTGGCTTATGTGCTGGCCTCCTATATAGCGTCTTCGCTGTCGCGCCGAATCCTCTGGTTTCCTCTCGGGCAGCAGGCCGTACATACCCTTCCCCTGTTGTTGATGGTGCAGCTTGTGCAGCTGGGTGTGCGCGCCATGCCCGGTTTCGTCTTTCCCGGATTGAGTTACTTCATCGGGCCTTTTATCGGCGCTCTGCTGTGGGTTCCTTTGACCTTCGTTCTGCTCCTTCCGCAATTTCAGCCGGTCGACCGTGACGCCAACCGGCCCATTTGAGGAAACAGGCCTTGCGTAGCCGGTACACATCACCGCCCCCCCAGGACAGCGAACTTGATCGCTTCCGCTTCCGCATCATGATTGCGGCAAGTACCGTGGTGTTGGCCTTTGCCCTCCTGATCGGGCGTTTTGTCTTTCTGCAGATCATTCAGCACGACTACTACATCACGCGCGCCGAAGAGAACCGCATTTCACTGGTGCCAATCGCACCCAATCGCGGCGTCGTCCTTGATCGAAACGGAACGGTCATGGCGCGCAACTACTCGGCGTTTACGCTCGAAATCACGCCGTCAAAGGTTGAGGATCTTGATGCCACGATTGAAAATCTCGGAAAACTCGTTGAGATTTTACCCAAGGACCGGCGTCGCTTCCGCAAGCTGCTCGAAGAAAGCAAGTCCTTTGAAAGCCTGCCTATCCGTAGCCGCTTGAATGACGAGGAAGTCGCCCGTTTCGCCGCCAATCGTTATCTCTTCCCTGGCGTTGAAGTCAAGGCGCGGCTGTTCCGTCAGTACCCGCTCGGCGCAATCGCCTCGCATGCCCTGGGCTATATCAATCGCATCAACACGACGGACCTCGCCGTCATTGAGAAAAACGAGCAGGAAGCCAATTACAAAGGCACCGATCACATCGGGAAAACCGGGCTCGAGCAAAAATACGAGTTTCAATTGCACGGCCAGACCGGGTATGAGGAAGTCGAGATCGATTCCGGTGGGCGGGCGATTCGCAGCCTGTCGCGTACCGCACCGGTATCCGGCAACGACCTCACGCTGACGCTGGACGCCAAGCTGCAGGAGATAACCGAAAAGGCCTTTGGCGACCGGCGCGGCGCACTGGTCGCCATCGAGCCGTCGACCGGCGGCATTCTCGCGATGGTCTCGACGCCCACCTTCGACCCGAATCTTTTTGTCGACGGCATCCGTACGGAAGACTGGGACCAGCTCAACAATTCGCCGGATCGGCCGATGGTCAATCGGGCACTGAATGGCGCCTACCCGCCGGGCTCGACCTTCAAACCCTTCATGGCGCTGGCCGCCCTTGAGCTGGGCAAGCGCACGCCGTCGCAAGCGATTTCCGACCCCGGCTCGTTTACCTTGGGCGGGCACGTCTTCCGTGACGACAAGAAGGGCGGGCATGGTCTCGTCGACATGTACAAATCGATCGTTCAATCGTGCGACACCTACTACTACGTGCTCGCCAACGACATGGGCATCGACAACATCGCACGCTTCATGGGCCAGCTGGGTTTTGGCAGCCGGACGGGAGTCGACATCGAAGGCGAATCTGAGGGCGTGCTGCCTTCGCAGGAATGGAAAAAACGTCGCTTCAAACGCCCGGAACAGCAAAAATGGTTCGCTGGCGAAACCATCTCAATCGGCATCGGTCAAGGCTATAACGCCTACACACCGATTCAGCTGGCGCAAGCCATGGCGGCAGTAGCCAACAACGGCGTGCTCTTCCGACCGCACCTCGTCAGATACATTACCAACAGCCGGACCGGTGAAAAAACCCTGATCGAACCGGAACCCCTGCGTACGTTCCCGTGGAAACCACAAAATATTGAATTCATCAAAAAAGCGATGATTGGTGTCAATACAGAAGGAACGGGTGCGCGTGCATTTGCCGGTGCCGAGTACATCTCGGGCGGCAAGACGGGAACGGCACAGGTGTTCAGCCTGAAGGGGGGGGAATACCGAGCGGGCAGACTCAAGCAGGAACTGCGCGACCACGCTCTCTTCATCGCCTTCGCACCCGCCGACCAACCTAAAATCGCGCTTGCGGTGCTGGTCGAGAATGGCGGTTTTGGCGCCCAATCCGCGGCACCGATCGCGCGCATGGTGATCGACTACTACCTGCTGGGCAAGCTGCCCAAGGGCCCGGCGCCGGAAGTTGAAACCCCGGACGAGGAGGACTAGCGCGTGTTCCCGGAACTACTGCAACGTTTTCGCATCCGTCTGGTCGCGCATATCGATGCCCCCTTGCTGGTGATTGCACTGGCTTTGATGGCTTTCGGTCTGGCCACCATTCATAGCGCCACCTACGACGCCAATGACCGGGCCTTCAGCCAGCTAGTCAACATGACGGTCGGCCTGACCGTGATGTGGGCTGTCGCCCAACTCCCGCCGCAGAAGCTGATGCGTTTTGCCGTCCCGCTCTACATTGTCGGCGTTATTCTGCTGGTGCTGGTCTTCCTGTTTGGCGTCAAGGTCAATGGAGCCCGGCGCTGGCTGTCGCTCGGTTTTACACGAATCCAGCCGTCCGAGATCCTCAAGATAGCCATGCCGCTGATGCTCGCCTGGTACTTCCACAAGTATGAAGCCGTCTTGAAGTTCCGCCACTTTGTCATCGCCGGCCTGTTGCTGATTATTCCCTTCGCCCTGATTGCCAAACAGCCCGATCTGGGCACTGCCATTCTGGTCGGCGCCGCCGGCTTCTACGTCATTTTCTTTGCCGGCCTGCCGTGGAAGGTGATCGTCGGCATGGTCGTTGCGGGCGCCACCGCCGCGCCCTTTGTATGGACCGTGCTGCACGGCTACCAGCGCAAGCGAATACTCACGCTGATCGACCCGACAACCGATCCCCTCGGTTCAGGCTATCACATCATTCAATCGACGATTGCCATCGGCTCTGGCGGCGCATTCGGCAAGGGCTGGCTTGAAGGGACGCAAACCCACCTCGAATTCATTCCGGAACGGCACACTGATTTCATCTTTGCCGTTTTCTCGGAAGAGCGCGGCTTGCTCGGCAACAGCATTCTTGTCTTCCTCTACCTACTGCTGATCAGCCGGGGGTTGATGATCACGGCCAACGCGTCGACGCTATTTGCGCGTGTTCTGGGGGGCTCGATCACCCTCAGTTTCTTCACCTACGCCTTCGTCAACATGGGCATGGTCAGCGGCATTCTGCCGGTGGTTGGCGTCCCGTTGCCGTTCATGAGCTATGGCGGAACGGCGTTGGTGACCCTGTTTCTTGGTCTCGGCATACTCATGAGCATCCATTCGCACCGGATGCTGGTCAAACAATAGTGGCAAGGACAAAATGAGGAGTAAAGAGTGAAGCGTGGGGGATGGCGCTTACGGTATGCATCGCTAACCGTGCTGCTGTTTCTGGCGGCCTGCGGCGGGCAACCGCCGCGCTCTGGCGAACCCTCAACGCCCGTTGCCGAACCGGCACCAACACCGACCCGACCGGCGACCCTACCCACTGTGACGCAAAAGCGCGGCGGTGCTTATTACAAGGACGACGGACCCGGCGACGAGATTCCGGGCAATCTGGACGACATCCCGGACGCCCAGCCGCGAACCGAAATTTTGCACCGTTTTGCCAACAATCCCTACGTCGTGCTCGGCAAATCGTATGTTCCGGCCACCCAACTCAGGCCCTATCGGCAGCGCGGCATCGCCAGTTGGTACGGGAAAAAGTTTCACGGACAGAAAACCTCGATCGGCGAAACCTACGACATGTTTTCGATGACCGCCGCGCACCCGACGCTGGCGATCCCCTCCTATGTGCGGGTGACCAATGTGAACAGCGGCAAGACCGTCGTCGTGCGCGTAATCGACCGTGGCCCTTTCCACGCCGACCGGGTCATTGACCTCTCCTACGCCGCCGCGTACCGCCTCGGCTATGTCAACAACGGCAGCACGCAAGTCGACGTCGAAGCCATTCTGCCCAGGGATGCAACAGCACTGACCTACACCCAGGTCAAACCTCCGGCGCCCTCCGCCAAGCCACCCCCACCCGCTGCGGAAGCGGACGACATTGAGCAACTGGTGAGCACACTGGCTGCCAACGAAACGTCGGCGTCACCAACAACGCCATCGGCGACTACACTGGCCCCGCCCGCCCAGAAAGGCATCTTTCTCCAGCTCGGCGCCTTTTCCAGTGCCGATAACGCGGAGAGCTTGCGCTCCTATTTGTCACGCGAGCTGGACTGGCTAAGCGACGAAATCCAGATCAATGCCAGTGCAGGAATGCACCGCGTCCATCTAGGCCCCTACGCCAGCCGCGCCGACGCCGAAAAGGTCGCCGAGAAAATCCGGCTGGCGCTCGGCTACAAACCGACTTTTGTAGCGCGCTGACTGGCCTGTTATGGACGGTCGTCCATTGCCGGCACATCGCGGAATGCGGTCCCCACATAGAGCTGGCGCGGACGACCAATCTTGAGCTCCGGAGTAGAGATCATTTCCTCCCACTGAGTCATCCAGCCCACCGTACGGGCCAGGGCCAAGGTGCAGGTGAACATGGAGGACGGGATACCCAAGGCCTTTTGTACGATGCCGGAGTAGAAGTCCACGTTGGGGTAGAGCCTGTTCTCGATGAAGAAATCGTCCGCCAGCGCGATTTTTTCCAGTTCAAGAGCGAGCTTGAACATGCGGTCGTTTTCCAGGCCCAGTTCCTGCAACACATCGGCGCAAATCTTGCGCATCAGCTTGGCGCGCGGATCGAAGTTCTTATAGACACGATGACCGAAACCCATCAGCTTGAAGGGATCGTTTTTGTCCTTGGCGCGCTTGATGTACTCAGGCACCCGCGATACATCGCCGATTTCCTCAAGCATCTGCAGGCAGGCCTCGTTGGCACCACGGCCCCAAAGGCAGCCAATACCGGCAGAGATGCAGGCGTACGGATTGGCCAAAGACGAACCGGCCAGGCGAACCGTTGCAGTTGACGCATTCTGCTCATGGTCGGCATTCAAGGTGAAGATGGTGTCGAGCGCCTTCACCAATACCGGATTCGGTTCGTATTTCTCGCACGGGTTGCCGAACATCATGTGCATGAAGTTGGCGGTGTAGCCCAGGTCGTTGCGCGGGTACATGAACGGCTCGCCCATCGAGTACTTGTAGGCCAGGGCAACGATGGTCGGCATCTTGGCCACAATGCGGTTGAAGCTGATGTTGCGGCGCACGGAATCGGAAAAGTCCGAAACCTCGTTATAGAACGCTGACAGCGCACCCACCACACCGACCATCACGGCCATCGGATGGGCGTCACGCCGGAAGCCCTGGTAAA
>JANNNT010000394.1:0-2731 GCA_031398685.1 Rhodocyclaceae bacterium
GGACCCGGAGCTGACCGAAGCTTCGCTGCTGGAACACTGCAGGGCCAATCTGACGGGCTACAAGGTGCCCAGCCAAGTGGAATTCCGGACTGATTTGCCAAAAACCAACGTTGGCAAGATCCTGCGTCGCGAGTTGCGCGATTCGGCATCGAACAAAGATTGATCACTCCATTCGGTTGATGAACCTTACGATGCAAACGGTTTTGCGACGGCGCTAAACATGTTCTCGAACAGCTTGCGTTCCCTGCTTTCGATACAGTCGAGAAAGTCGCTCGCGTTGCCCATGCGCCGAAAGGCATCAAATCCGTTTTCAAGAAATGCGTGCAGATCGCCAAGCCCGGCGAGGTGAGCCGGGCCACGCATCAGCTTGAGCAGGGCGGTGAGCAGGGATTTCTGGGCGAGTTTTTCCAGGGCATCGCCCGTATTGCGGATGAGAACGATCTGACGTTCACGATCCGCGCGGCGTCCGACACGTCGGTAGGCGGCGGCGTAGGTGTCTTCATCGATGCAGTTGATGGCGCCGGTCCGACCCAGGTCGTCGACCATGGCGGCATCAAGCTGTTCCGTCAGGGCATCGACCTCAATGGCCAGCGCGATGGTTTGCAGAGCTGAAAGCGGCAGCAAACTGAGCAGCAGGGGCAGAATCCGTTCGATTTCGTCGTCGCGACTGCTGAAATCCTTTGGGCCGTAAAGATCGGTGAGAAAAAACTGCGCCGCTTGACCAAAATGGTCGCTGGCCAGCAGGTCAGCGTAAGTGCGTGCAAGACGTGCCGCCTGCCATTCGCGCAAAAGCATACGCTTGCGTGCGGCGGCAGGCACCTCCCGGGCTTGCTGACGGAACGCTTTTGCCGTCCGCAGATGGTGACGCACCGCCTCAGCGCAGACCCGCTTCTGGTTATCGAATTCTGAAGCATTCATGGCGATGATTATGCCCGGATCACTACATTCCATTTAGAAGTATTTACCTAGCGCGTGCCTTGGCGGCGGCATACACTCTCTAGGGATAGAACACTATCGGTCGGAGAAAAATCCATGAATAGCCCGAATCGTTTGAATTCGCTGGAGCTACGCTTTATCCGTATGCAGCAGGCCGCACGAAGCGAGCTGAATCCGCCGGTTGATTTGCGTCTGCGTCGCCTGAAGGCGCTTGAACGTTTGTTGCGTGACAGCGCTGATGCGCTGGCCGATGCGATTTGTTCGGACTTCGGAAATCGTTCCGTTGCCGAAACGAGGCTGCTTGAATTGTTCCCGTGTCATGAAGCGCTAGGCCATGCGCTTGGGAATCTGCGCCGCTGGACGCGCCCGCAGCGTCGTCGTGTCTCATTATGGTTTCAGCCGGGAAGCGCCGAGGTGCGTTTCCAGCCGCTTGGCGCGGTAGGCATCATCGCGCCGTGGAACTACCCGGTTTATCTGGCGGTTGCTCCGCTCGTTGCAGCATTGGCTGCAGGCAATCGTGTGCTGGTTAAAATGTCTGAACTTACTCCAGCGACGTCGCGCGTGTTCGCCGAGTTGATCGCCACGAATTTTGCTGACGATGAGGTTTCGGTCGTCGAGGGTGATGCGACTGTTGCCCATGCTTTTTCGCAATTGCCCTTCGATCATTTGCTGTTTACCGGTTCGACGTCGGTGGGTTACCACGTCATGCGCGCCGCGTCCGAGAACCTGACGCCGGTGACGCTTGAACTCGGGGGAAAGTCGCCGGCGATTATCGGGGCTGCGGCAGACTTCGAAAGGGCGGTTGAGCGGATCATCGTCGGCAAGACGCTCAACGCCGGACAGACGTGCATCGCGCCGGATTACGTGCTTTTGCCAGCGGGACGGGAGCAGGCGTTTGTCGAAACGGCGCGCCGCGTTGTGGCCCGATGTTATCCCGACATCCGGACTACTCCGGACTACACCACCATCATCAATGAACGCCACTACGCGCGACTTACCGGTTATCTCGAAGATGCGCGCAAACAAGGCGCAGAAATTGTCGATCTTGCACCGGGGGTGGTTTCCGATCCGCTATCCCGTCGTCTTCTGCCGCTTGTTTTGCAAGGCGCGAACAATAACATGCGCGTTATGCAGGACGAGATCTTCGGACCGCTGTTGCCGCTGATACCCTATCGCGATCTCGATCAGGCGATTGCCTTTGTCAATGCACGGCCACGACCACTGGCGCTTTACTATTTCGATACGGATTCGTCATGCATCGACAAGGTGCTAAACCATACGGTTGCGGGAGGTGTGACGATCAATGACACCATTCTGCATATTGCACAGGATGACCTGCCGTTCGGCGGGGTGGGGCCAAGTGGCATGGGTCGCTATCACGGGTTTGAGGGCTTCAAGACGTTTTCGGTGCAGAAGGGGGTTTTCCGTCAGTCGAGGATTTCCGGTATTGGCTTGTTCAAGCCACCCTATGGAGCCTTGTTCGAACGTCTGATAAAAGTTCTGTTGCGATGATCCGATGATCATGTCGGCATCAAAGGAGGCGAAGATCGTGTTCGACTACGTGATTGTTGGCGGGGGCTCGGCGGGGTGTGTCCTGGCCAATCGGCTGAGTGAAGACCGCGATGTTTCGGTGTGTTTGCTGGAAGCCGGCCCGCCGGATCGCCATCCATTCATTCATATGCCGATGGGTATCCTGTGGATGATGCGCAGCAGAGTGCTGAACTGGAATTTCTACACACAGGGTGAACCGGAAATGGCTGGGCGACGGATGTTCTGGCCGCGCGGGCGTACCTTG
>JANNNT010000410.1:0-7760 GCA_031398685.1 Rhodocyclaceae bacterium
CGTCGATGACGAAAAATACCCGCCGCGCGAGCTGGCGAACTTCATCAACGCGCACAAGGAGCAGGGTATTCGCGCTGCGCAGGCCGAAGCCTACGACGAATACACCCAGCGTCGCGTCGATCTTTACGCCGAATACGATGCCCAATGCCAGCGCGAAGGCGTGGTCGATTTCGCCGAGCTGCTGCTGCGTACCTACGAACTGCTGTGCCGCAACGAGCCGCTACGCCGTCATTATCAGGAGCGCTTCCGGCACATCCTCGTCGACGAGTTTCAGGATACCAATCGCCTGCAGTATGCGTGGCTGAAACTGCTGGCCGGGCATGATGGCGCAACGCCGCTGCCGAATGGCGCCTGTCTGTTTGCGGTGGGTGACGACGACCAGTCGATTTACGCCTTCCGTGGCGCCGAGGTCGGCAATATGCGGGATCTCGAACGCGAGTTCAAGGTCGAGAATGTGATTCGCCTCGAACAGAACTATCGCTCGCATGGCAACATCCTCGATGCCGCCAATGCGCTGATCAAGAACAATCGCGGTCGCCTCGGCAAGAACCTGTGGACCGACGCTGGCGCGGGCGAGGTTATCCGCGTGTTCGAGGGTTTCTCGGACATCGACGAGGCGCGCTTTATCGTCGACGAAGTGCGCGAACTGGTGCGCGACGGTTGTTCGCGCACCCAGATCGCTCTGCTCTACCGCTCCAACGCCCAGTCGCGCGTTCTGGAGCACCAGCTATTCACCGCCGGCGTGCCCTATCGCGTCTATGGCGGACTGCGCTTTTTCGACCGCCAGGAAATCAAGCATGCGCTGGCCTATCTGCGCCTGATCGGCAATCCGGATGACGACACGGCGTTTTCCCGCGTCGTCAATTTTCCGACGCGCGGCATCGGCAATCGCAGCATCGAAGCCTTGCAGGAAGCCGCGCACCGCGCCAACTCCAGCCTCTACAACGCCGCCGCCAGCCTGAGCGGCAAAGCCGGCGCGTCGGTCGGCAATTTCATCCGGCTGATCGAAACCTTGCGTGCCGAGACGCAGGAACTGTCGCTACCCGAAGCCATCGATCACCTCGTCGAAAAAAGCGGCCTGCGCCAGCACTATCTTGGCGAAAAAGAAGGCCGCGAACGGCTGGAAAACCTCGACGAACTGATCAACGCGGCGACCAACTTCCTGCAGGAAGAATCCGACACCATGGCCAACCCGGCCGAGGCCAATCCGTTGGCTTCATTCCTCGCCCATGCTTCGCTCGAAGCCGGCGAACATCAGGCCGGCGAAGGACAGGAAGCGGTGCAGCTGATGACCGTGCACGCTGCCAAGGGGCTGGAGTTTGACGTGGTGTTCATCACCGGGCTGGAACAGGGACTGTTTCCGCACGACAATTCCACTCAGGAGCGTGACGGTCTGGAAGAAGAGCGGCGGCTGATGTATGTGGCCGTGACCCGCGCCCGCAAGCGGCTCTACCTCTCACACGCGCAAACCCGGATGCTGCACGGCCAGACGCGCTACTGCCTGCCCTCACTCTTTCTGGAAGAGCTGCCCGAGGAATTGTTGCGCAAGATCGGCCATGCGCCAGCCTTTACGCCGGCGTCAGCGCCCTACAAATCGTCTTCCCCCAAGGCCGCGTACGCGGACACGGAATCCTCTGCGGGGGGCTTCCGCATCGGTCAGAACGTTCAGCACACCAAGTTTGGTCTGGGTGTGATCGTCTCCTCCGAAGGGCGGGGGCCGGATGCGCGCGTGCAAGTCAATTTCGGTTCGCATGGCATGAAGTGGCTGGCGCTGGAGTACGCGAAGCTGACGCCGGTGTGATGGGTGTGCGACCGATCAACTGCTGATATTTCAGAAACTCCCTGACATGCTCGATATCCTGGCGATTACCAGTCCGATCTACATCATCATCGCCATTGGTTTTTTAATGACACGCATGGGTGTCTTCACCAAGGCCGACATGCGTATCTTCGGCAGGTTCGTGATCAATCTTGCCTTGCCGGCCCTGCTTTTCCGTTCGCTTTCCCAACGCCAGATCGGCGAGATTCTCAATATCAACTACTTGCTGGCCTATCTGCTGGGATCACTGATCGTGATTGGCTCTGGCTATTTCTGGTGCCGGCGGTTTTCCGGCCTGAATCCGACGACAAGTACCGTTTATGTCATGGGTATGGCGTGCTCGAACAGCGGGTATGTCGGCTATCCGATTCTTCTGCTGACGTTTGCCCCCGTTGCCGGCGTGGCGCTCGCTCTCAACATGATGGTGGAAAATCTGGTCGTTATTCCCTTGCTGCTCTTCATGGCCGAGAGCAAGCGTGGTGGTTCCGGACGCTGGCACGTGCTCAGGAAGTCGCTCGAACGCCTGCTGACCAATCCCATGATCATTGGCTTGCTCGCTGGACTGAGCGTATCCCTTCTCGGCTTGAAATTGCCCGAACCCATTGTACGAACCGTCGATTTGCTGGCCACGACGTGCAGCGCACTCGCCCTTTTTGTCGTCGGCGGTACCTTGTTTGGACTTCGACTGCGGGGCATGGCGTCGCAGGTGGCACCGATTGTTATCGGCAAGCTGGTTTTTCACCCCCTGGCCGTACTGTTGTCGATGACCGCATTGTCGCTACTGGGTCTGGGCGAAATCGACCCCTCGCTGCGGATGGCTGCCGTGCTTATGGCGGCGATGCCGATGATGGGCATCTATCCGACCCTGGCCCAAGCCTACGGACAGGAAGATTCCAGTGCTGTGGCCTTGCTGGTCGCCACGATTGCCTCGTTTTTCACGATCAGTGGCTTGCTGTGGGGCTTCAAGAATTTTCCTGTATGGGGGTAACGGGAATAAGTTCTCACTGAGGATATGAATCGTGCGCAAATGGAGCCACAAGGATTATCAAACCATGCCGTGGAAAAACGGCGGTGGCAGCACCACAGAACTGGCGATTTTTCCTCACGGCGCGAATCTGGAAAATTTCGTCTGGCGCTTGAGCTCGGCACACGTTGCTGCTGCGGGGCCGTTCTCGCATTTTTCAGGCATCGACCGCAGCCTGGCGATCCTGTCGGGCGATGGCTTGATCCTCCATGGCACGGATGACTGCGACGTGCCGACCCGTATCCGACTGGACCCGAGCAGCCGGCCTTGCCGCTTCCCCGGGGAATTGGCCATTCATGCGGAACTGTGCGGCAGTCCGGTACTGGATTTGAATCTGATGACCCGGCGCGATGTTTGCGACCATTCCATGCTCCGGTTGACGGCCGGCGAGCATCAGGTCGACGCCAGCGAGGCCCCTCAGATCCTGGTGTACTGCGCGGCGGGAACAGCCACGCTTGATGCATCAGAAGGCCTGCAGGCCGGCGATCTGGTGTTGTTTGAGGAAGCGCAGGAGCGGGACGGTATTCGCTTTGAGCTCAAGGCCGAAGAGGCGGCGACCCTGTATTTGATGCGCATCGTGCCCCGCGATACGCGCTGATATCGGCAGGCGATAGTTGCCGGCTACCCGCGTTTTTCTTTCGCGGCGATGATCTTCAGCCAGATGGCAACGACCGTCATTGCGACGGCGAACACGCCGTAGGTCGCAAATCCTGCCCGGATGCCCCAGTTTTGCGCGATCGCGGACATAAGGAAGGGGAACACGAAGGCGCCGATGCCACCGCCGGTTGCGGCGAAGCCAATCGCTTGGCTCTGCGCGTGGGGGAAACATTTGCCGAGCATGGTGATCACCGCCGGATAGTAGATCGAGCACCCCAGGCCCGCCAGGAACACCAGCGCCATCCCGACGTTGTGGGTGATCGCGTTGGCCGCGGTGTAGCCGAGCAGCGTGAGCAGGGCAATGGCGGTTGTGGCAAGCGCCGAAAGTCCGACCAGCACGGCGTCCTGGCTAGAACCCTTGTAGAGTAGCGGCACGCCAAAGCGGCCGGCCAGCAGACCGATCCAGAACAGCGAGACAAGCAAGGCGCTGGTCGCGGTCGAGTAGGCAAACACGGCGACAAAATACTCCGCCACCCAGTTTGAAACTCCCAGTTCGACGCCGACGTAGAGGAAAAGTGCCAAAAATGAGAGCCAGTAGGCGGGGTTCGCGCTCAAGCGCTCCGGCGTTTCGTCGTCTTCCGTCACCACGTGGGCGGTCAGCGTCAACGGCGTCAAGGCGATCAGCACGGCAAGCAGCGCGAAGATCAAGGCCATGCCCCGGTAGACGGCGGTCCATGCAAAGCCGTTCTGCATCAGGAGGCCGACGGTAAGCGGTCCGAGAATTGCGCCGACCGCAAAAGCACCGTGCATGAGATTCATCGGTCGACCGCTGTTCTCGCTGTCAATGCGCAGCGTTGACCAATTGACGCCGATTTCCACGCCGCCCTGACCAAGGCCGATGAGTGCGCTCAACAGGGTGTTGGACAACGGATCGGGCGTCGTCGCGAAAAAAGCGAGTCCGACCGCATCCAGCACCAGCCCGAGCAGGATCGTTGGTTTTGGGCCCCAGTGCTTGACCAGATAACCGGCGGCAAACGTTGCCAGGAAATAGGCCACGGCACCCGCACCGAGCACGACCCCGGCAGCCATGTAACTCCAGTTGAAATCGGCCAGAATCTTCGGGAGCGTCGCGCCGATGATGGTCATCGACGTGCCAAAAAGAATGAAGACGGCGAAGAGGGCCAGAAACAGGGCGCGGAAGCGGGGTTCGATAAGCGGCATGACGGCATTCTAATGCCAAAGATCACCCGCAAGCGCCGTGGATTGCATTCGCGAAAACACTGGGACGCATGTAAACTGTTCAATCACTCATTGTTCTGGAGAGCACCATGCCTTTTGCCATTCGAATTCATCAGACCGGTGGTCCCGAAGTGATGCGCTGGGAAGAGGTTGCCGCAAGCGATCCGGCGCCCGGTGAGGCCCGTGTGCGCCACGAGGCGGTCGGCCTCAATTTCATTGATACCTATCACCGGAGTGGCCTCTATCCGCTGCCTTTGCCGGCCGGACTGGGCATGGAAGGCGCCGGCGTTGTCGAGGCGCTTGGCGCCGGGGTGACTGAGCTCCAGCCCGGTGACCGCGTGGCCTATGCGGGTGGCCCGGTGGGCGCGTATAGCCAGCAACGCTGCCTGCCCGCGCATCACCTGCTGAAGATGCCGGATGGCATTGATTTCCGCACCGCAGCGGCGATGATGCTGCAGGGGCTGACCAGCGCCTATCTGCTGCGCCGTACCTATCGTGTTCAGCCCGGCGACGCGGTGCTGATCCATGCGGCAGCCGGTGGCGTCGGCCTGATCGCCAGCCAGTGGGCCAAGGCACTCGGCGCGACGGTCATCGGCACGGTATCGAACGAGGCCAAGGCCGAACTGGCCAGGCAACACGGTTGTGAGCACATCATTTTCTACACGCGGGAAGACGTCGCCAAACGGGTGCGCGAGATCACCGCCGGCGAAGGCGTGGCGGTGGTTTACGACGGCGTCGGCAAGGATACCTTCATGGGCTCGCTCGACAGTCTGCGCCTACGCGGCATGATGGTCACCTTCGGCAATGCCTCGGGCCCGGTGCCATCGTTCGACCCGCTGCTGCTGTCGCAAAAGGGCTCACTGTTCCTTACCCGGCCGACCCTGGGGCATTACACGAGCAAACGCGACGAACTGGTCGCTCTCGGTGCCGAACTCTTCGATGTCGTCGGCTCCGGAAAAGTCAGAATCGAAGTCAATCAGACCTACGCGCTGGCCGACGCCGCCAATGCACACCGCGATCTTGAGGCGCGCAAGACGACCGGTTCGACGATCCTGGTGCCCTGATGAAAACGCTGCGCGCAAGGTTTGTCTCGGTTCGGGACCTGCTGGCGACGGCCTGGCCGATCGTGCTCATCTCGACCATCGGTTTTGTTGTCGCTTACCAGTTTGTCGAACCGGCGCCGCCTGGACACATGACGATCAGCACGGGCGGCGAGACCGGGGCGTATTACATGTATGCCAAGCGCTATGCCGAAATCCTCGCCGCCAAGGGCATCACGCTTGAAATCAAGACTTCCGCGGGCTCTCAACAGAATCTGGAGCGGCTCAAGAAAGGTGAGGTCGACATTGCGCTGGTCCAGGGCGGGATACAGGAAGTTAATGATCGCGAGCGTGAAGATAGCGACGAAAGCGATCTGCGCTCGCTGGGCAGCGTGTCCTACGAACCGGTCTGGGTTTTCTATCGCAACACCTACCGAATCGACAAGCTGCATCAGTTGGGTGACCGGCGTATCGCCGTTGGCGAGGAAGGGACCGGTATCCGCGGACTCGCGCTGCAAATGCTGGAGGCCAACGAGGTTTCGGCGAAGAGCAAGAATCTGCTGCCGATTGCCGGGCTGAATGCAGCCGAAGAACTGCAACAGGAAAGAGTTGACGCCGCTTTTATCGTGGCCGCGCCGGAGGCGGCTGTCGTGCAAGTGTTGCTGCGTTCGCCGGGTGTGCGGGTGATGAGCTTCATTCAGGCCGACGCCTATATGCATCGTTTTCCGTTTCTCTCCCGGATTGTCCTGCCGCGCGGTGCGGTCGATCTGGTACGTGACACGCCACCGCGGGATACCGTTCTTTTGGCGACAACCGCCAACGTGATTGTTCGCGATAATCTGCATCCGGCGCTCGTCAGCCTTCTGTTGCAGGCCATGACCGAGGTTAACGGCAAGAGCGGATTTTTCCAGCGAGCCGGTGAGTTTCCATCCTACAAGGATCGCAGCTTCGAGTTGTCGGATGACGCCGAGCGCTACTTCAAGTCCGGCGCACCTTTCCTGCAACGCTATATGCCCTTCTGGATCGCCGTCCTCGTCGAACGCCTGCTCGTTCTGGTGGTGCCGATCGTGCTGCTGCTGTTTCCACTGCTCAAGATCGCGCCTTCAATCTACAACTGGCGGGTGCGTTCCAAGATATTCCGCAGCTATGGCGATCTGAAGTTTCTCGAAAACGAATTGCGCCGGAGTTACGATTCGTCATGCCACGAGGACTATCGGGCCCGGCTTGATCGCATCGAGGAGGATGCCTATTCGCGCAATATTCCGCTGGCGTTCAGTGACCTGTTTTACACCCTGCGCGAACACATCAACTTCGTTCGCGCGGAGCTTTTTCAGCTCGATTCCGGAGCGGCTTCCCGTAAAAAGACATGAAATCCTTTCTGATCGCCAACCCCAAGGGCGGCTCGGGTAAATCGACACTGGCCACCAACCTGGCCGGCTATTTCGCCCGTTGCGGCCATCAGGTCATGCTGGGGGATACCGACCGCCAGCAATCGGCGCGTGAATGGCTGGCGATCCGCCCGAATGTCCTGCCGCCGATCCGGACCTGGGCCGTCGAAAAGGATTTGCCGGCACGGCCGCCCAAAGACACCACCCACGTGGTGCTCGATAGCGCAGCCGGCTTGCATGGAAAGACGCTCGAACGGATACTCCGGCAGGTCAATCGCGTCATCGTTCCGATACAGCCGTCGCTTTTCGACATTCTGGCGACACGTCATTTTCTTGAAACCTTGCTCGAAGAAAAAGCCGTACGCAAGCAGCGCATCTTTGTCGCCGTGGTTGGCATGCGCGTCGATCCGCGCACCCGTGCCGCCGGCGAGCTGGAGCGCTTTCTGGCGTCCTACGACTTGCCCGTTCTCACCTGTCTGCGCGATACGCAACTCTACGTCCATCTGGTCGCCAACGGCATGAGCGTCTTTGATCTCTCCGCATCGCGCGCCGAGAAGGACATGGAGCAGTGGAAGCCGATCATCGATTGGGTAAATGAGTAGGGCGTCATCCGGCCTTTGAAGCCCTGAAACGAGGCTCAGGTTGCAAAAGCA
>JANNNT010000425.1:0-3141 GCA_031398685.1 Rhodocyclaceae bacterium
ACCCGGCCCCCAGATCGCCGCCGAGGACGGCCAGCATTGCCCAGGCCAAGCCATGACCGAGGCCCACGCCAACCACGCCCCCCGCCAGCCCGACCACCGCGCCCTCGGCCACCAGCCAGGTGAACAGGCTACGGCGTGCAAGCCCGATTGATCTAAGAAAAGCGAATTCCGTTCGCCGCCGCACGACCGACAAGGCCTGGGCCGAAAAAACGAGGAATCCACCGGTCAGGAGCGCCATGGCTGCCAGCATGGTCAGATTGACCCGGTAAGCCCGCGACAGATTGGCCGCCTGGTTCTCGGCCATCTCCGGTGCCTCGACCAGCACACCGGCGGGCAGAAGCGCCTGTAGCACCGTACGCGCCGTCTCGGGCGCCACCCCCTCGACCAGGCGCAGATTGATGCGCGTGAGGCGTCCGAGCCGGCCGAAGTGGGTCTGTACCGCAGCGATGTCCATCACCGCCAGTCGGCGATTTTCTCCCGCAGCGGGCAGGTCGCCGGCGACACGAAGATCCAGGGCACGGGTGCCGGACTGTAGCCGGAGGATGCCGCCCGGCTTCACCCCGACGGCTGTTTGCTCGGCGGCACTGAGAAAGAGCCCGTCTTCGGCCAGAGTGGCGAAGCGATTCCCGTCATCCGACGGTCTGGGCAGCAGCGTCGGTGTCACCCGAGCCAGCGTGAAGATATCCACGCCCAACAGATGCAGCGTTTCTTCTCGCCCTGCCCGCTTCGCCCCCACTTCAACCATGGGACTTGCCTCCAGCACCTCGGGGCGGGCGGCGAGCATGGCGTAGAGGCCTTCGTCAAAACCGCCCTGCGGACCGACTACCTGCAGATCCGCCTCGCCGGACATGGAGCGCATCCCGCGCCCGAACTCGGACAGCGCGGCCTCGTGCACCGCTTGTACTGCCATGCCAAGGGCCACGCCAAGGACAATCGCCGCAAAGGAAAACAGGGTCGCCACCCGCCGCCGAACAAGGGAGCCGAGAAAGACCGGCGCCAGCCTCATGCCTGTAGTCCGTCGGCGGTGAGGTGCAATATCCGGTCCGCCGTGCGCGCCGCGTCTCGTGAATGCGTTACCAGAATGCCAATGGCGCCGGCGTTCCGGATGCGTTCGGCGAGTAGCGCCAGAATCTTCGCTCCGTTGGCCGGGTCCAGGTTACCTGTGGGCTCGTCAGCCAGCACCAGACGCGGTCGATGGACCAGGGCGCGGGCAATCGCCACCCGCTGCATTTCGCCGCCGGACAATTCCCTCGGCCAACTGGCCGCACGCTCGCCGAGACCCACCGCATCGAGGAGTTGTTGCGCCGGCTCGTCGGCCGCCGTACCGCTTATGCCCTGCAGCCACAGCGGCAGCGCCACGTTCTGGCGGACGGTGAGATGCGGCAAGACGTGAAAAGCCTGGAAAACGAAACCCAGTCTGTCCCGGCGCAGGCGGGTGAGTGCGTCCTCGTCCATCCGGGCGTAGTCGGTACCGTCCAGCGCCAGACGGCCTCCGTCCGGCCGATCCAGCCCGGCGACAAGATTGAGCAGGGTCGACTTGCCGACGCCTGACTCGCCAACAATCGCCACGTATTCACCCGCTTGCAGGCTCAGGGATACGTTCTGCAGAACGAGGCGACCGGCGAACTGCCGAGAGAGATTTTCGATGTCGAGCATATGGGTTAGGAGGTGCCAGTATCCGGTCGGTTCAATCTATCCTTTAAAAGGCCGTTAACCGTGGTGAACACAATGAACATGCCGCGAAAAACGCAAACACCACAGGTTCTCGCCGTCCAGATAAAGGATTTGCTCGCGGCATGCCCGCCGTGCCGCTGTGGCTAACTACGTTTTCCAGGTTGAATAATCAAATCAGAAAATCAGGGCCAATTTCAAAAATATTTCTAACATCTTGAAAAAAGCGCGGTCCAATTTTCTTCCGAGCGGTGATCCATGAGGAGGAAGCATGAGCATGTATCGGTCAAAGGCACTTCCGAGCCAGGAAGTACTCGCGCAACTGGCCTGCGAAAATCCTCAAGCATTCGAGGCATTGCGCAGCGAGTTGATTGAAAACTGTATCAGCTCTGCTCCGGCGAGAATTCAGCCTCGTCTGCGCGGAATCCAGTTTCGTGTGGACTGCATCCGCCGCCTGTCGCGTTCGCCCTTGGGCGCGCTCATAAAAATCCAGGCCTTGATGTGGGAAAGTTTTCTTCGAATGGATCACCAGTTGCAGAGCTTTGCACGACAACCCAGCGGAGCGCCGCCTATTTCCGGCGAGAGGATGGACTTGAATTACCGCTCTGCGCAAAGTGCGCTCATCATTGAATTCCAGCCTCGTTTGCCGACTAAAACTGGATAGGCAGTTCAGGGAGCTGTTGATGCGCAGGTCGCAGGCGGTAGCAGCGGCACCAGAATCAACAGCTCCCACCTGGATATTACAAAAGCTCTTCCAGCCGCAGACGGGTAATTTTTCCTTTGACGACCGCCAGCGCTTCAATTCTGGCAATCGCTGCATCGACATTTTTCTCGCGCGTCCGGTGCGTGAGCATGATGATGTCGGTTTGCTCTTCGCCTTCATCCGGTTCGCGCTGCATCATGGCGTCAATCGAGATCTCCTGGTCGGCCAGAATACGCGTGATGTCGGCCAGCACTCCGGGCTTGTCCTCAACGCGCAAACGCAGGTAATAGCTGGTGATCACCTCGGACATCGGCAGAATCGGCAGATCGACCATGGCACCAGGCTGGAAGGCGAGATGCGGAACGCGATGCCCGGGGTCTGCCGTATGCATGCGGGTCACATCGACCAGATCGGCGATCACGGCTGAGGCTGTTGGTTCCGCACCGGCGCCCTTGCCATAATAGAGCGTGGGGCCGACGGCATCGCCTTTGACCAGAACGGCATTCATCGCACCTTCAACGTTGGCGATCAGGCGCTTCTCGGGAATCAGCGTCGGATGCACGCGCAACTCAACACCTTCTGACGTACGCTTGGTAATGCCGAGCAGCTTGATGCGATAGCCCAATTGTTCGGCATACTTGATATCGGCGGCATCGAGCTTGCTGATGCCCTCGATGTGCACCTTGTCGAAGTTCATTGAATTGCCGAAGGCGATGGCGCTCATGATGGTCAGCTTGTGCGCAGCGTCGACGCCTTCAACGTCAAAA
>JANNNT010000336.1:0-4514 GCA_031398685.1 Rhodocyclaceae bacterium
CATGCTTGGTGAAGAAGCGCGCACCAGGATCGACGCCACGACCAGCACCAGCTTTGCCTGTGACCTGCGTAAGTGGCTGCTAATCATGGAGACCTACGAAAACGGCGGCCACGCCTACCACGCCACGATGCCGACCGATGCTCTCACCGTATTGCGCAATGTGATGAAAGAGACCGAGAGTTACGGCTTCGAAAAAGTGCGCGCCGAACAACAGGAACTGGGCAACAAGGTACGCGCCCTGCTCGTCCGCAAAGGCTTCAAGAGCGTCGCTGCAGAAGGATTCCAGGCACCGGGTGTGGTGGTGAGCTATACCGACGATACGGAAATCCATAACGGAAAGAAATTCCTCGGTCTCGGTCTGCAGACCGCCGCCGGTGTTCCCCTGCAATGCGACGAACCCCCCGATTACAGAAGCTTCCGTATCGGCCTTTTTGGCCTCGACAAACTGCACAATATCGAGCGTACTGTTGCGCACCTTGAAAAAGCGCTGAGTCAGATCGGGTAAGGAAAAATCGGGGCCTGTCCCTCATGGCATAACGGTAAGCCCCCGTGCGTACGTGTACGTATTACCCGCTACGGCTCTGATACAACAACAATTGAGGCGAGTTGCGGGAGTGGTTGAGGACAAAGCCTCCCGGTTTTCAAAAAAACGTCGAGTTTCTTTACACCTACCGCGACCAATTGCTTTGCATAAACTCCCAAGGCACTGTATCTATTAATTGTTTTACATACAAACGAGTATGGCGTGGATGTTGCTTAGTACCCACTGCAGGGTATTTGAACTACACATATCCACGGTATTAGAACTTTATCTTTCTCGGGAGCCATCATGGTTAATAGAAAATTCTCTTATAAAACGGTTTCTGGTCTTGCCGCCTTACTGTTCTCCACGTCGTTTTTCTTTGCCGCTGAGGCATCTGCAACGGCTTTCGATGGCGGTATTCCGCTTGGATGGACTGGTGCCGGTACTTTTGGCACGTTGGGCGCAAACGGTGTGGTGACCACCTCACCCGAAGGCGGCGATTACGGCTATGTCGTAAGCAGTGGTGGAGGCACGGGCTTGGGCTTGGGCCTTGGCGAAACTGATGGTGCGCGCGTTCGTTCTGGTGTGTTTTCGGCGAACGCCGGCGACAAGCTTGACTTTTACTTCAACTACGTCACCTCGGACGGTGCCGGGTTTGCTGATTACGCCTGGGCACGTCTTCTGGATTCGTCACTAAACCCAGTCGCTCTTCTTTTCACCGCGCGCACGACTCCCGGTGGCAATAGTGTTCCGGGGTTTGGCATGGGCGACATCGCTGCGACGATTATACCTAGCCCAGTAACGATCATCGCCGGCGGACCGTCATGGTCACCACTGGGCGGCGATTCGGGTCGTTGCTGGTCTACTGGTTGTGGTTATTCGGGCTGGATCGAGTCCATCTATGAAATTGCGACTGCCGGCAACTACATTCTTGAGTTTGGCGCCGTAAACTGGCTTGACACCGCCTTTGACTCTGGCCTCGCGTTTGATGGGATCACGGTCGGCGGCAAGCCTATCGATGAAGTTGTCAGCGTTCCCGAACCTGCATCACTGGCCCTTTTAGGAATCGGTCTTCTTGGTATTGGCGCGCTTCGTCGCCGCAAGACAACCAAGCACGCCTAAGTTTAACCGCATGACCGCTTCCGCGGTTTAGCAGAAATGTAACTTAAAGCCTGCATCATTCCGATGCAGGCTTTTTTCATGGCTCATCCCAGCTGCGCAAAGACTTGAGTACCTTAGCGCCCGCCTCCCTTGTGTTGTTGTCGACCGCAGCCTGGCCTGCAGTGAAACAAGGAGGCAAGAATCACGCTCCTTAGCGTCCTTGCCGTCAGCAGTCCTGATTGAACTTGTTGAGGAACTTGTGCGATGGGCGCGGGTCTTTGAGATATCTCACCGTGAGAGGTCGTGCCCCGATCATGCTCAATTTTCCGCACATCACTGCCTGTTTCCTGCTGATCATGGGGTTTGCGGCATTCGGTGCCGAGCCGGGGATTTCGGTCGCCGTCGAAAAACGCGGTGACGCCTTTATCGTAGATGCCACCATTGATTTCCCGGTGCCACCACCCATGGCATGGGAGGTTCTCACTGACTTCGACAATATGATCGGCATTCTGAGCAATCTCTCATTGAGCAAGATCACTAATCGGAAAGGCGACACGCTGATTGTGCAACAGGAGGGAAAGGCGAAGTACGGGTTCTTTTCCTACGCCTTCGCTTCTGAACGGGAAATCCGGCTGGAGCCGGTGAAGCGCATTCTTGCCAGACAACTCGCTGGAAATGCCAAGCAGTTTGCCAGCGAACTGGAGCTGTCGCAAAACGGGAACGCTACTCAGGCTCGCTACCATGCTGAGGTTACGCCGGATTCGGGCATCGGCCGAACCTTCGGCGGCCCCTTCATCCAGCACGAGGTCGAAGAGCAATTCGCCGCGATGGCTGCTGAAATGAGGCGGCGCACAACCCCGCAATCAGGGCACCTGTGAGCCGCAAGCCGCCCTGCGCAAACGGTCGGCAACGGCCGCCCAACCTGATTCTCCGGGAATATCCTCGACCACGATGAGATCGTTGCCGGCTTGATCGAGTTCACGCAGCGCGGCGTATAGGCCGCGTGCGTAACCTTCCGGTTCTGCCGGCAACTGGCGCAATGAATGCGGTGCTACGAGCCCCATCTGCTGCGTGTAAGCAAGCAGGCCAAAACTCTTCCCGGCCTCTCTCAATTCACGCGACACGTCAGGCAATTGCGCCGTCACCGTGACGCGCATCGGCGTCAGCGGCGCGTAGTGGGCGTCGAGCGAACCGGAAACGCGCGGAGCATTTCCATCCGGACTGGCTTCAGGCAGTTCAGGCAGCATGCCGATAACGGCGGCGATCTGTTCTGGCGTGATGTGGCCGGGTCGCAGCAGACGAGGCGGGAAGCCATCGTCACGTGAAAGATCGATGATCGTCGATTCGATACCGACCACACACGGCCCGCCATCGAGCACCAGCGCTACTGAATCGCCGAGTTCTTCATGCACGTGCGCGGCGTCGGTCGGGCTGATCCGCCCAAAGCGATTGGCGGATGGGGCGGCGATTCCGCACAGGCCATTCCGGCCGCCACCAGCCTGCGTGTAGGCGCGCAGCAGGTCGAGTGCGATCGGGTGCGCCGGCACCCGAACACCGACGGTTTCCTGCCCGCCGGTTACGGCGTAAGGCACTTCGGGGGCGCGTTTGAGAATGAGGGTCAGCGGCCCCGGCCAGAAGGCTTCGGCCAACTCCCAGGCGACAGTGGGTATATCTCGTGCCCAGCGATCCAGATGTGCTGCGCCGGGCAGATGTACGATCAGCGGGTGATCGGCCGGGCGCCCCTTGGCCGCGAAGATTTTAGCCACGGCCTCCGGGTTGGCGGCGTCGGCGCCCAAGCCATAAACCGTCTCGGTCGGAAAGGCGACAAGTTCGCCCGCCTGCAAGAGTTCGACGGCATGGGTAAAGTCTTGCTTCATTGATTCACGGTCACGGTAAATCGGGAAGCGTCTTCGACAACACTTTCTCGGTCTGATCGGCGCGGAACTCGGAAAGTTTTTTCGCCAGTTCTGGATCGCTCAACGCCAGCATCGCCACCGAAAACAGCCCCGCGTTTACTGCGCCGGGTTCGCCAATGGCAAAGGTTGCTACCGGAATGCCGCCGGGCATCTGCACCATAGCGAGCAGGGAATCGAGTCCCTGCAAGTGTTTGGACGGCATGGGAACGGCCAGCACCGGCAGTTCGCTTTTGGCCGCCAGCACTCCCGCGAGGTGCGCCGCACCGCCCGCCGCACCGATCAGCACCTTGATGCCGCGCTCCTGGGCCGTAGCAGCGTAGTCGAGCGCCGCGTCCGGTGTGCGATGCGCCGACAGCACCTTGGCCTCATAGGGAATGCTGAAGCGCTTGAGCATCTCGGCGCAAGCTCGCATCACCGGCCAATCGCTGTCCGACCCCATTACGATGCCAATAATTGGATGTTTGACCATGTCCATCTCCTTAAGTGTTCAAAGCGCGCTCGGCACTTTCCAGTGTATTCGCCAGCAGCATAGTGATCGTCATCGGGCCAACACCACCTGGAACCGGGGTGATGAACGAGGCCACTTCTTTTGCGGATTCGAAATCGACATCGCCGCACAGCTTGCCATCCGGCATCCGGTTGATACCGACATCGATTACCACGGCGCCCGGCTTGATCATGTCGCCGGTAATCATTTTCGGTTTGCCAATCGCAGCGACAAGAATGTCGGCACGCAGACAATGCGCCTTGAGATCGCGTGTCTGCGAGTGGCAGACAGTGACTGTCGCACCGGCGTGCATCAACAGCATGGCCATCGGTTTGCCAACGATGTTCGAGCGACCGACAACCACCGCTTCCTTGCCCTTGAGACTGACACCGGCCTCTTCAAAAAATTTCATCGCACCATACGGCGTGCAGGGGATGAAACAGGGCTGGCCCTGCATCAAGGCCCCGACGTTCTCGGCGCGAAAGCC
>JANNNT010000337.1:0-1886 GCA_031398685.1 Rhodocyclaceae bacterium
TCATGCATTTGTTGTTAGATGTAATGGTTCCGATAAAGACACACTACTTGCCCTTCAAGGCATGCGGCATAAGGACTCCTTGAAGTGAATCTTAAAAATTGGAGATAAACTAACCCTAATTCGTGGTCGCCGATTACGCACCCAATTACAAACGCAACACCAATACCGTCAATGGTAGTCCTCAAACTCCCAGGCCCCAATTCTTGCGAGCTTTCCTGCGATCCCCTGCCATTCATTACCAACACATCTTCTGCAATAGTGGTCAATGGCGCGAATGGCACTTACTTAACCTTTTCGGGATGACCATGTTTTCTGATTTTAGCTCTGGCGATATCGCGTGGTTTGGTGAGTAACGGATAGTTTTTTGGTCGCCGCTTCACGGCCCTGGGTTCGATGCGATTGGGGCGATTGCCAACCCGCTGTTGCGCGATGAGTTCAAACAATAAATTGCGCTTGTCGACGCGCAGGATGAGATCGCGGTGGTGCGGCAGGATGACGCATATCTGCACCGCGTGCTTGAAGCTGAGCTGGCGAGGCAGACAATGCACATGCCGCGCGGCTTCTGCCATCATCATTCGAATCAAGTTGTAGGCCAGCAGGTAGATCCAAATCTCCTTGACCGCCATGTTCGGGTGCAGACAACTCAGCCGATCCATTCCCAGCGTGGTCTTGATGTTGCGTAGATCCAGTTCGACGTGCCATCGATCCCGGTAGAGCGACTTCAAGTCGGCCTTGCTGGTTTGTTTGGGACACAGCAACGTCGTCACCAACGTCTTTCCGCCGGTGCGTAACTCGCGAACCGTCAGCGTTTCGGGAGCCTGATCATAGGCCGTCTGGGTCATCCAGCCCGGCTTGATGACGGGCTTTTTAAACACGATCAGATGATCCCGCGCGCCCAAGCGCCGACCGCGGCGAAAGTCAGTTATGCGCTGGCGGGAACCGTGTTGTTCGAACACCGCATCAATGCCGCGCTCGCGCAGGACGCATAGCAAAAAATACGTGGCGTAGAAAGCGTCCCCCACCAGCACATCGCCCGGCGCCAGCGTGCCGAGCATCGAGCGAAGCAACGACTGCTCGTCGCTGCCTTTTCCCTGATAGGGGCCAATGGCCGCATTGAGCAGCGCCCCGCTACCCAGGCACACGATCCCCACGATTCGGCAAAGCGGAAAACCCAAGCCGGGTTTCTGGTTGTGCGATTGCGGATAGACAGCCTGATTGCTGGGCGTATCGGGCATCATGACGGTAGTGCCATCCACCAGCCGCACCGGACGGTTTCGCCAATGCCACGGGCGCGGTGCTTGCGCCATCAACCGCTGCCCGGTGGAGCACGCCAATGTGCGCACCATTGGCGTGGAGAGACGCTTGCGCGCTCGGCAATATGCGCCGGTATGCGTACTGCAAGGTGGCAAACCGCCTGCCAGCCGGTTTATCGCCGTGGTGTTCACGGCCTTCTGGCAGGAGCGGTCCGCATCCAGGGCCTGCGCAAGGAACATCGACAGGGTCTCGGTGGGGGGAAACAGCCGTTCCCGATGCTCAGGCAACAGCGATTCGACTTCATCGAGCAAGTCCGGCCCGGTCAACAAATTGAAGAACGCGCAAGCCCCGCTGGTTCGTGCTTGCTCACGAACATGTTTTTGAACCTGCCGTTGTTGCCGTACACTCGCTTTGGGTCTAGGATGCATTTGGGCTGGCTCCTTGAGTGATGGATGGTCGTTTCGCAACTCCACCGTACACTCATCGCGCCAGCCTTTCCAATCAAGTGCTTACCCTGACTTCACCCTTAAGTAAGTGCCATTCGACGTCGACCACCTTTATTGAAAAAACTACGATGGACTACCCTCCGATGGAACAGTGGCCACTCGCCTTTGAGTGGATCATGCGTTTTG
>JANNNT010000032.1:0-3011 GCA_031398685.1 Rhodocyclaceae bacterium
GCCGGGTGCCTTATCGGCACCCTTCCGCCCCGACGTAGGCATGCTCTGCCCCACGTCGGGGTTTTTCCCTGATATAACTGCATAACTGCCGCACCCCGGGGATATCCAGCATGAAGATAAAGCTAAGGCTCTACGCCACGCTGCAGGACTACCTGCCACCGGAAAGCAGCAACAGCGAAACGATCATTGATTTGCCCGTGGCCGCCACCATTCCCGATGCGCTGGCCGTGCTAGCCGTGCCCATGACTCTTCCCCATATCGTTTTTGTCAATGGCCGCCACGTGCTGCGCCCGGATCTTGCCGCGCGCCAACTCCACGAGGGCGACGTTCTCGCCGCTTTTCCGGCCATCGGCGGCGGCTGATTTTATAGGGGCCATGATTTTGATGGACGCCTCGATGTTTCCAATACACCTCTCCAACATCCACTTCACGCCCGGCGGGCGCGCTGTTCTCGCCGGAGTCGACCTGGATATTGACGCCGAGGGTATCACCGTGATCATCGGCCCCAACGGGGCGGGCAAGACCGTGCTGCTGCGCGTGTTGGCGGGCCTGCAGGCGCCCGATGACGGTGCGATCCGCTGGAACGGCAGAGGTCTCCCGGCAGCGGGAATTGCCATGGTCTTCCAGCACCCGGTGCTTCTGCGCAGTTCGGTGTTCCACAACGCCGGGCTGGGCCTCACACCGTTCGGCCTGTCGCGTGCGGAAGCACAGCGGCGCACGATGCAGACCCTGGAGCGTGTCGGTCTCGCTCATCGCGTCGCAGACAGCGCGCGGCTGCTCTCGGGCGGCGAGCGCCAGCGTCTGGCCCTGGCGCGCGCCTGGGCGATGCGTCCGCAACTGTTGTTGCTCGACGAGCCGACCGCCGCGCTCGACCCCTCGGCCACCGAGGCCGTCGAACGCATCGTGCGCGAGATCCGCACCGACGGTACGCGCATCCTGATGACCACCCATAACCTGGGCCAGGCCATGCGCATTTCGGACGATGTTGTTTTTCTGGACGGCGGCCGCGTCATCGAGCGCGCGCCGGCATCCCGATTTTTTGCCCGGCCTCAATCAAACGAAGCCAAACTTTTCATTCAAGGAGAACTGCCATGGCGTATCGCTTTCGACAACTGACTATTTTTCTCTGCATGGCGCTGCTCGGCGGCGTCGCGTTCGCCGAGGAATCCATCGTTCTGGCCTCGACGACCTCGACCGACCAGTCGGGTTTGTTCGGTTTTATGCTGCCTCGCTTCGAGGCCAAGACCGGCATCAAGGTCAAGGTCGTGGCGCTGGGTACCGGCCAGGCGCTGGACACCGGCCGCCGCGGTGATGCCGACGTAGTGCTGGTGCACGACCGGCTGGCCGAGGACAAGTTCGTTGCCGAGGGCTGGGGCGTTGAGCGCCGCGATGTCATGTACAACGATTTCATCCTCGTCGGCCCCAAGGCAGACGCGGCACAGGTCAAAGGCACGACCGATGTGCTTGAAGGTTTCCGCCGCATCGCCGCCGGCACCACGCCGTTCGTTTCACGCAGCGACAAGAGCGGCACGCATTCGGCCGAGCTGCGCTTCTGGAAGGAGGCCGGCGTCGATCCGAAAGCCTGGGCCGGCTATAAGGAAGCGGGTGCCGGGATGGGGCCGACGCTCAACATGAGCGCCGCCATGGGCGGCTATACCCTGGCCGATCGAGGCACCTGGCTATCGTTCAAAAACCGGCAGGACATCGAAATCGTGCTGGCCGGCGACAAGCGGCTGTTCAATCCCTACGGCGTCATGCTGGTGAATCCTGACAAACATCCCCACGTCAAGAAAGGCGCCGGGATGAAATTCATCAACTGGATCACCTCGCGCGAAGGTCAGGACGTCATCGCCGCCTACAAGATCAATGGCGAGCAGTTGTTCTTCCCCGACGCGGGGAACTGACAGGGTTTAATAGTTGGGCGCTGCAAGACAGTTCTCCCCCTGACGTGGGGAGCTCGAGGGGGTTCGGTTTTTGCTGTGTTTTTGCCGAATTGCAGATTCTTAACCGAACTTCCTCATCGCCCATTGCCGCAAATGGTAGGCGCCGGTATTGAGCAGCAGCACCACCGTCAGCAGCACCATGCCCAGAGCCAGCGACAGCGGCAAGTCGCCTTTGGCGGTTTCGAGGGCGATGGCCGTGGTCATGACGCGCGTATAGCCTTCGATGTTGCCGCCGACAATCATCACCGCGCCGACTTCCGACAGCGAGCGCCCCATGCCGGCCAATACCGCGACCACCAGCGAGAAGCGGCAGTCGTAGAGCAATGCGATGACGCTGTGGCGCAGCGAGAAGCGCATGGAGCTAAATTCGCTGGCATACTCGCGCCAGGCATCCTCGACAATCTGCCGCGTCAGCGCCGCCATCAGCGGCACGACAAGTACGGTCTGCGCCAGGATCATGGCCGGCGGCGAATAAAGCAAACCCAAGCTGCCGAATGGCCCCGAGCGCGAGAGAAAAAGATAGACGATAACGCCGACCACGACCGAAGGCAGGCCCATCATGCCGTTGAGAAAGACCGTAACCGCACCGCGCCCGGGAAACGACGCGACGGCAACCAGGGCGCCGAGCGGCAGGCCGATCAGCGTCGCCAGGGTGATGGTAGCGACGCTGACCTTGAACGAAAGCCAGACAATGGCAAGCACCTGATTATCGAGGTGAGCCACCAGTGACAGGGCTTCGAGCAGCGTGTTAAGCATGGGGCGGATGCTAGCGTAAATTCAGGTTTTTCGGAGAGGAATGTTATTGTTTTTGAGGCGCAAAATCCGACTCTTCTGGAGTCGCAAACGGATGCTTCGGATCACATGGCGGACTGGCCCGTCGCCCCCATGCTGACTCTCGGCTGGACCATGCGTAACGCGTGCAGATCAAGCGCCGCGTTCGCCGACAAGGCGGTAACAGGGGTTGTAATCCTTGCCTGAAATCTTCATGCGGGACTGGGTCACGAAGGACGACAGCAGGGCGTCCATCGGCTCCATGATGGCCGGCTCGCCGTAGATTTCGAAGCGGCC
>JANNNT010000466.1:0-4904 GCA_031398685.1 Rhodocyclaceae bacterium
GGCGCTTGGCCAGTTATGGCAACAACCCGCGCGCCCTTTGCCCCGCCCCGAGGGAGCCGCCGAAGCCGCAGCATTCATTTCCGCCCGTCTTGATCGAGCCCGCGAGCGGGTTGTTGCCGGGCAGTGAAGCGCGCGCGGAAAGTCAGGCAACTCTTCGCCTTCTCCGGGAAGGCCCGATTGCCCAAAAAAAAAGGACAGAGCCGAAGCCCTGCCCAACCCCTAAATCGGCTTCAAAAAAAACTACTGCTTGCTGACCTTGATGTCGCCATCGGCGCCAAAGCCGAGCGTGTAGCCCATCGAAATATGGTGGAAACGGCCGGCCGCATTGTCCGCATGCACGGCGACGCCGAAGGGGACCGTTTTCCCGTCGCCGAGCGCGCCATTGAGCTTGCGCGTGAAGTTCACGGTATAGACGCCGCCCTTGTTCTCGCCGTCCGCCTTGACGCCGGCCGTGCCGCCGTCCATGGTGCGCTTGTCGCTGACCGAACCGTCAACGGCCTTGGTGCCTTTGGCGCTCTTCCACTGCATCAGTTCGTAGGCACCGTCCCTGGCGTATTTGCTTTTCGTGTCATCGGCGCCGGGCATGGTGCGGGCATCGCTGTGGCAGGTGGCCCAGCAGCCGACCTGAGCGCCCGAGACGGACTTGTCGCCGGCGATGACGGCCACCTTCTCGTTGGCAAACAGCACGGTGGCCTTGACCGCGTTTTCCTTGTCATCCTGGTTGGCACCACCATCCGGCGCCTTGAAGGTCAGACGGATGTAGGCATTGTCCTTGTCGTAGGCGGCTTGCACGCTCACCGGGAAATTCATGGTCTTGGGCACGCCGACCGGTTCCAGTTCCTTGCTGGCCATACGCTTCATATTGAAGTTGAGGCCGCCTTTTTCTTCGTGGCAACCAACACAGGACTCGCCCTTGACCATGCCGGTACGCCCGCTGTGATCCGATTTCTTCATGGTCCACTCAATCGATGTGATGCCCGCATGGAAGACCTGGATATCCCGCTTGGGCACCTTGCTCCAGTCGGGTGCGGCCTGGGCACCCGCGGCAATCAATACGCCGATGACGGCGACGGGGAAAGTCGATTTCTTCATTGCTGGCTCCACTCAGAACGTTGATGTTTTTCGTCAATGGAGAGCACCTGCATGACATTTGCCCTCCGCTTCGGGTTACTGTTTTTGGGCAATTTGCTCGTCCGGCTCGTCCGGTTCTTCCGGCATGTTCTTTGGTTTCCTGTGCGCGATGCCCTTGTGGCAATCGATGCAGGTCTGCTTTTCGTCAACGCCGATCTTGTGCATCTTGGAGGCACGAACCTTCTGCTTTTCGATGTCCATGGCGTCAAAGGTGTGGCAGTTGCGACACTCGCGGGAGTCGCTGGCCTTCATGCGCGCCCATTCGTTGCTGGCCAGCCGCAGACGATGTTCTTCAAACTTCTCGGGGGTCGAGATGGTACCCATGATCTTGCCGTAGACTTCGGCGCTGGCCTTGATCTTGCGGACCATCTTGTGCCCCCAGTCCTTGGGCACATGGCAGTCGGAGCAGTAGGCGCGAACACCGGTGCGGTTGCTGTAGTGAATGGTGGTCTTGTATTCCTGGTAGACGTTGTCTTTCATTTCGTGACAACCGATGCAGAATTCGAGGGTGTTGGTCGCTTCCATGGCGGTGTTGAAGCCGCCCCAGAAAAGAACGCCGGAGACGAATCCCACCGAAAGCAGAGTCAGCAGCGAATATTTGACGCTCGGCCGCTTGAGCGTCGCCCACAGGTGTGAAATCTTGCCGGACATGCTGCTTCCCCTTTTGCTTATTTTTGCTATTCCCGCCCGCGGCCTGAAAGCCGGGTGCTTGCGGCAAAGTCTAGCAGCGCCGCTCCGATCGACTGTTTGATATGGATTAACATTTTTGAATTAATCTTCGCTTTCTCACCCATCCGCATTAGCATTGCCAGCCATGACCAGCTCAAGCCGACGCAATTTCCTTTTTGGCCGATTCTCCAGGCGCAAGGGTCCCCAGCGTCCGCCCTGGGCCCTCGCCGAAGACGGTTTTCTCGAGGCCTGTACGCGCTGCGGCGAGTGCGTGAAGGTTTGCCCAACACAGATCATCAGCGACCGCGAAAACGGCTATCCCATCGTCGATTTCGCGGAGGGCGAATGTACCTTCTGCGGAGAATGTGTAACGGCGTGCAAAAGCGGTGCCCTGGTTGCCGGCAAAGGACAATTGCCATGGACGATTCGCGCCGCAGTCGGCGAATTCTGCCTGGCGAAACAGGGAATCGAATGCCGGGTCTGCGCTGACCGCTGCGCAGAAAACGCGATCCATTTTCCGCCTCAGGCGGGGAGGATTTCCGTGCCCGCGATTGACCTTGGCCGCTGCACAGGCTGTGGCGCCTGTGTCGGCGCCTGCCCGTCGCGGGCCATCGCTCTCGGCTGAACCGCCCACGCCAGCATCCCGGGGCCGCACACCTCCACGGCTGATCCGGGGCGCCAGCATCAGTTCTTCCCGACCTTTTTCCGGCTTGCCTTGGCGGCCGTTTTCGGCGCGTCGCCCTGGAAGGTATTTTCAACGAGCGGCGGCGCATCAACCTGCGGTACGTGACACTGCACGCAGTTGTAGCGAGCGGCTGAAGCCTCCTCGAGTTTCTTTCCCTCGCGGTCGACAAAGTGACTGACGCCGGCCATCGGTGAATTCTTCTTCTTGTAGTTCGCGGCCGAATGGCAATCCATGCACTGATTGCCTTCAAGATTGATTTCGTCGAAGTTGTCGACGGCGTGCGGAATCACCGGCGGCTGGGTGCTGAAGGTGCGCACGATAAGCGGTTGCGTTCCGGGACGCTTGCCCGCGTAGGTTTTCACCTCCGCCGCCGAATCGCTGGCGGCGACATCAGCGCCGCGCATCGATTTGGCCGCCTCCACAGCAAACAGCTGGGTGCAAAAACAGGCGGCCACGGCGGCCATTGTCAGTTTCAGTGTCTTGTTCATAATCCCTCCACGTCTAAGGAAAAACAGCTTGGTTCAGGTGCTCGGATTGTTGGGCTTGCCATACGCCGCAGCGTGCGACGCGGACTTGATACCAGGTGGTGCAGGGTTGTTGAAACGCAGGTCGAAATTGAAAACATCCTTGGAACACACATCGATACAGCGGCCGCAGTTGGTGCAGTTGGCATCCAGAATCACCGGGCCGACGCCTTTTTCCGCGCCCTTGAGCGCCGGGCGAATGACCTGGAGTTCGGGGCAGACCTCGAAGCAGTCCATGCAGTCGTTGCAGGCCGTCCGTTGGCTCGCGGAAACGCGCAGCAGCGAAAAGCGGCCAAGCAGGTTGTAGAACGCACCGACCGGGCAAAGCCGCCCGCACCAGCCGTTTTTGCTCACGAAAAGCTCAAGCAGGAAAATGCCGAGGACGATCGTCCATGCCGCACCCATGCCGAAAAGCAGGCCCCGGTGCAGCATCGAAACAGGATTGATCCACTCCCAGGCAATACTGCCGCCGACCGCCGAAAGGACGACGCTCAATCCCAGAATCCAGTAGCGCGTATCACGCGAGAGTTGCGTGCCGCCCTTGATGCGCAGGTGGCGACGCAACGCGCTTGCCGCATCGGTCAGCGGATTGATCGGGCACACCCACGCACAGAACACCCGGCCGCCGATCAGCGCGTAGAACACCAGCACAATGGCCATCCCGATCAGACCCTGGCTTTCCGGAACGTGGCCGGTCAGCACCGATTGCAGCATCACATAGGGATCGGACAGGGGCAGGACACCCAGTGTCAGGCTGTAGTTGAGGTTGCCCTTCACAATCCAGACCCCGGCCAGCGGCCCGAGCAGAAAGAGGCCGAGCAGGCCGAACTGCGCCAGGCGGCGCAGGATCAGCCAGCGGTGCGCCACCAGCCAGCCTTTGTCGGCAATCGCATCGGCGCCGACGCGGCTCATGGACGGCCTCCCAGACCCGGTGGTTTACTCGGAACATACGGGCTGTTGCCTGATCCCATGCCGGGTGGCGCGCTTGGCACGATGGGGCTCGGGGTGCCGGCAACACTGGCTGCTGTCGTTGGCGCGGGCACCTGGGCGGAGGAACTGCCCGGATCGAAATGATTGGGCAGCGTTACGCCTTCAGGCAGTCGATCCGGCAGATCGATGATCCGGCTTTCGTCGATCAGCGAGTGACCGGCGGCCTTCTTTTCGTCCCAGCCGATACGGTAGGTCGTACTCAGTTGCCCCTTGGCCAGTTTGTGCGGCAACACGCGGATCGCCGATTCCTCCAGTACGCACGCTTTCTCGCACTTGCCGCACCCGGTGCAGGCAGCGGAATGCACGGTCGGCAGGAACATGGCATGGCGGCCGGTACGCAGATTGGGCACCGGCTCGAGCGTAATCGCCTGGTCGAGAAGCGGGCAGACGCGGTAGCACACGTCACAGCGCAGGCCGAGGAAATTGAGGCAGGTTTCGTGATCAATCAGTACCGCCAGTCCCATGCGCGACAGGTTGATGTCGGTCAGGCCGTGATCGAGCGCACCGGTCGGACAAGCCTTGACGCAGGGGATGTCCTCGCACATTTCGCAGGGGATCGTCCGTGCAGAAAAATACGGCGTTCCAGTGGCCACCGGATCTTCCGGCCTGGCGAGCATCAGGGTGCTGTACGGGCAGTCGCGCACGCACATCCCGCAACGGATGCAGGCCCCGAGGAAGTCCTCTTCGGGAAGCGCGCCGGGTGGCCGCAAAGCCAGTGGCGGCCGGGCCGTGGCGTGCCGTGAATAGAAGCCGAGCCCCAGCCCGAGCAAGCCCACGGCGCAGGCCGACTTGGCTGAATCAAAGATAAATTGACGCCGCTTCTGCACGATTCTTGCAGAAGCCTCCGGCGCAATTTTCTTCTCGGCAGACATGATTTCCGTGATCAGGGGCAACCCGCTAGCGGG
>JANNNT010000543.1:0-2058 GCA_031398685.1 Rhodocyclaceae bacterium
CTGCTGGGCGCGTTCCTCGGTCGTGCCGCTGATCTGCTGCGTCGGACGCTGCAGGTGAAAATGGTAACCCGCCCCGCCAGGAAGGCGTTCGGCCCACAACATGATCACTGCGGCTCCGCCCTCGGTCAGCCGCGCGGCCAGCGTCATCGTGTAGGCCGGCTTGCCGAAGAAATTCAGCCACCGACCCTCGCCGACCCTGGGCGCCTGATCGGGCAGCATGCCGACCGCTTCGCCGCGCTTCAGCGCCTTGAGCAGCGCCCGCACGCCGGCCAGATCGGCCGCTGCAATGCGCAACTGCGCCCGCGCCCGACCCGCCTCGATCATCGCTTGCAGCCAAGCCTGCTTGGGCGGACGATAAAGCACGGTGATCGGAGCGTGGGTCGACAGGTACTGCGCGGTGACCTCGAAACAGCCCATATGCGGCGTCAGATAGACAATGCCCATGCCTTCCCGCGTTGCCGCCTCGACGAGGTCCCAGCCGGACACCTTGACGACGCGGGCAGCGGTCTCTTCCAGCGGGCGCAGCCATATCCTGGGCAACTCAAGCGACGATCGGCCGGCATTGGCAATGGCGGCGGGCCGCACGCGGCGCGCCTCCTCCTCGCCGAGCGCCAGCACCAGGTTCTCTTGCATGTGGCGGCGATAGGTGGGGGAAAAGAGCCAGGCCAGCCAGCCGAGTATGGCACCGAGCGCATGCAGCCAGGCCAGCGGCAGATAACTGAGAAGATGAAAAAGAGGAATCACGCAATAACCCTGCTGCCAATGGGTTTGACCCACGGCTCACGAAAAACTACAATTATCCCCTCCGCCGAGTTAATCAGGACAACTTGCAGGGCGGGAGAAGTCAAAAAAGGACTTCCAAAATACTGCTAAAGCGTCGTCTGCTCAAACCCCGGGGCCGGCTTCGCAGCCGCAACGGGGTTTTTTATTGGAGCAGAACACCATGTCCCACGAGTATCTATTTACGTCGGAATCCGTTTCCGAAGGCCACCCGGACAAAGTCGCCGACCAGATTTCCGATTCCGTCCTCGACGCCATCCTGGCTGAAGATCCCGCCGGTCGTGTCGCTTGCGAAACGCTCGTTTCCACCGGCCTCGTCGTCATTTCCGGTGAAATCACCACCAAAGCACACATCAACTATCGCGAAATCGCCCAGGAAACGGTTCGCCGCATCGGCTACAACGATTCGGAAATTGGCTTCGACTACAAGAGCTGCGCCATTTTAACGGCAATCAACCGCCAGTCGCCGGATATCGCGCAGGGTGTCAACGAAGGCCAAGGCATTGATCTTGATCAGGGTGCCGGCGATCAGGGCCTGATGTTCGGCTACGCGTGCAATGAAACGCCCTCGCTGATGCCGCTGCCGATCTACTACGCCCACCGTCTCATGCAGCGCCAGGCCGAAGTGCGCAAGGATGGCCGCCTGCCGTGGCTGCGTCCGGATGCCAAAAGCCAACTCACCGTCAAATACGTCGACGGCAAACCGGTGTCGATTGACACCGTTGTTGTTTCGACCCAGCACGACCCGGATGTGTCGCATGCCCAGATTTCCGATGCAGTCATCGCAGAAATCATCCTGCCGGTATTGCCAAAGGAATTGCTGACCGACAAAACCCGTTATCTGGTCAATCCGACCGGCCGTTTTGTCGTCGGCGGCCCGCACGGCGACTGCGGTCTGACCGGCCGCAAGATCATCGTCGACAGCTACGGCGGCACGGCTCGCCACGGCGGCGGCGCCTTTTCCGGCAAGGACCCATCGAAGGTCGACCGCTCGGCTGCCTATGCCGCCCGTTACGTGGCGAAGAACATTGTTGCGGCCGGCCTAGCCGACCGCTGCGAAGTTCAGATTGCCTACGCCATCGGCGTGGCCAAACCGGTGTCGCTGATGGTCGACACCTTCGGCACGGGCAAGATCAGCGACGAGAAGATCGTTGAACTGATCACCCTGCATTTCGACCTGCGCCCAAAGGGCATCATCAAGGCCCTCGACCTGCTGCGCCCGATCTACGCCAAAACCGCGGCCTACGGTCACTTCGGCCGCGAAGAGCCGGAGTTTAC
>JANNNT010000562.1:0-7040 GCA_031398685.1 Rhodocyclaceae bacterium
CGAGAGTGTACGCCGCACCATCGCCGTAAACCTCTCCCTGACCCTTGCGCACGATGATTGTCGTCGCGTTGCCGTCGGGATCCACTTGGATCCGGTATTCGCCGGGTTTGCTTAAGGTAAAAGCGAGATTAGGCGTGTCTACTTCAAATACCTGATCAGGTTCGAGACGACGCACGCGAACATTCAAAGTGCCCTGTGTCAATTGCAGTTGGGTGATTCGGTCATCGAGGTTGAGAACGGATACGCCGGTTTCATCATTCATGCGAATCATTGCGCCGCCGACCTGAATTTCAGCGCGCGCATCCTCATCCGTCCACAGGCGGTCGCCGGTGGTCAGCGGGCGGTTGATCGCCGCCTGATCCCAATCGCTTTCACCAGCGGGGGAGAAGCTGACTTCGCCGTTCATATAACCGAGACGCGCAACCCGTGAGGGTGGGTCGGCGCTGGCCCAGCCGCAGAAGGTCAATACGGCAATGCCGGCCAGAAAGGTAAAAACCCGAAGGCGAAGAGCGTGCATCTGCATGGTAATTCCTTAAAAGTCTGGTCTTGTTGTGAGAAATATAACGCGCAGTATGCGGGACGCTTCGCTGGCCGTCTGTTCGGCAGCGCACGAATCGTTTGAGGGCGACAAATGATCACGCAATGTACGTCTCCGCACAGACCTGAACCTAACGGTGGGTCACATTGACCACCTTGTTGCGTAGATCTCCTGAGCACCAGTACGGGTCAGGTGGGCATATGCAACTACTTACAGGAGATATCAATGAGTGCACGATGGAGAAATGCCTTGGCGGTAGCGGGCGTGGCCCTGGCTACACAAGCGGTGGCACAGATCACCTTTTATCAAGCTCAAGGCTTTGAAGGTCGGTCATTTACTACGGAGGGACGGGTTAGCGACTTCACGCGCTATGGTTTCAATGACCGCGCCTCGTCTGTTGAGGTACGCGACGGCCGGTGGGAAGTCTGCGAAGACGCCCGCTTCGACGGTCGGTGTGTCGTCCTGCGTCCAGGCCGGTACCCGTCCCTGGCCGCGATGGGCCTGAACGACCGCGTCTCCTCAGTGCGCACCGTGAGCAGGGACGCGCGCATCGACGACGATCGCTATGCACCGGCTCCAGTTGAGGATGCGGTGGCACAGATCACCTTTTATCAAGCTCAAGACTTTGAAGGTCAGTCGTTTACTACGGAGAGGCAAATCAGGAATTTCGATCGCTATGGCTTCAATGACCGTGCTTCGTCGGTCGAGGTTCTTGGCGGTCGGTGGGAAGTTTGCGAAGACTCCCGCTTCAGCGGCCGCTGTGTCGTCTTGCGTCCAGGGCGGTATCCGTCCTTGGCTTCGATGGGTTTGAATGACCGTGTTTCATCGGTGCGCGTTGTAAGCCGGGACGCGCGCGTGGATGACCGTCGCTATGCGCCTGCGCCGGTAGCAGACCGCGATGATCGTCGCCATGCGCCTGCACCGGTAGCAGACCGCGATTACCGTCGGGGCAGAAACGAACGGCTGTACGAAGCGCAGGTCACTTCAGTTCGCGCTGTGGTTGGCCTTCCCGAGCAGCGATGCTGGGTCGAGCAAGAACAGGTTGTTCAGGAGCGAAGCAACAACAGCGTTCCCGGAACGATTGCCGGTGCCGTCATCGGCGGCATCCTCGGCCACCAGATCGGCGGCGGACGCGGTCGGGATCTCGCCACGGCAGGTGGCGCTGTCGCGGGCGCCGTGGTGGGCGGCAACATCGGACGCAATAGCGGTGGCGGGCAGCAGGTGACTACGCAAGATGTCCAGCGCTGCACCACCGCTCCCCGTCCGGACCGACCCGACTACTGGGATGTGACCTACACCTTCCGGGGCCAGGAGCATCGCATGCAGATGACCGCGCCTCCCGGAGCCACGGTGAATGTCAACGAGCGGGGTGAGCCCCGGGAGTGAGCACACTGCGATTCATGCATGGGCTTCGGCCGGGAGATAAAAATCAGCCGCTACGCCAGTCCTGAATGAATCCGGAAAATATGGGCTATGCGCGCTAGCGTACCGAGTTGCTGTCGGAACTCGGGTAATCTCATTACGAACGGTGATGCATACTAGCTGGCTGCTTCACCGCTCCAGCAGAAGCGAAGGCTTGATTTGCCCAAGCTGATTATTGCCGTCAGAAGCTGATCAAATCTGGGGAAACTTCCGTAGGGGCGTCGGCGATTCACAGTTAAGACTGAACTGGGAACAGGATTTGAAGGTTATGATTGGCGCCTGAAATTCGCACGTTCGCATACAGGAATCACTGAGTTAAGGAAAGTACACGTGAGACATTTTTTAATTGCAGCCGTACTAATTACCGCCACTGCCCCGGTACTCGCCGCCGACGTTGGTGTGTCGATAAACATCGGCCAGCCCGGCTTCTATGGCCAAATCGATATTGGTGACTTCCCACAACCACAACTCATCTATCGTCAGCCAATAGTGGTCGAGCGGGTGGTGATCGATCGTCCGCCGGTCTATATGCGCGTACCCCCGGGGCACGCCAAGCATTGGCGCAAACACTGCCGTGAATACAATGCGTGCGGCGAGCGTGTCTATTTTGTTCAGGACAACTGGTATCAACGCGAGTACATCCCGCGCTATCAGGAGCGGCACGGTGAGCGCCGAGACGATCGCCGGGATGATTATCGTGAGGACAAGAAGAACGGCCACAGGGGCAAGGGCCACAATCGCTAGCGCTGTCGAGCACATGTCAATCTGGAGTTGAAGGAGTTGAAAATGAAAACCGATCGCAGGTTTGAAAACAAATCCGAACAGAAACAAGAGAAGGCTGAAGTTGCCGAGTTTCACAACAAGCGAATGAAGCGTGAGCTGAAAATCGAGACCAAGAAAGACGCTTCGAACAAGCCCGAAGGCAACTACGAATATGAACAACTGGTTGCGGAAGACGCCAGCTTCAACGCCAAACCCATGATCGAGGTCGCCGCCTTTTTCATCGCCGAGCGGCGCGGCTTTGTGCCGGGACGTGAACTGTCCGACTGGCTTCAGGCCGAAGCCGGTGTGGAAGGCGTGCTGCGCAACACCTCGGCTGAACGCCGTAAAGCCGGTGCCGAGGAGGACCGGCGCCATGAAAATCGACCTTAATAGGTAACTTTGGCCGGATTGTTCAAGCTATTACGGGATCTGTCTCGGAAAACTCGAAGCAAGGGATGCGGCCGGGACGATGGCCAAAACTTCATGTCGACCCCGAACGCATCGGCCAGGATCGAAGTCAGTTCCGGCCGTCCCGGCTGTTGGGCACTGTGAACCCGGTTGGGGTTGCCGGCCGAGACCTTACTTGACTTTGGACTCCGTGGCGGCGATGCCCGTCTTGAGTTCGTCCCAGATCGTGTCGGCAGTGGCCTTGACCTGATCCTAGGCTTCGCCCGCCACCGCGCCGGCCGGTGATTTGGCGGTTGCACTATTGGCCATCGTATCCACCGAGCCGCTTAGGGATCCTGGATGCCTGGGACCAGATCAGGATGCGTGGCAGAAATCGGAAATGCACCATCGACTATTTCGAGAAAGACTTGTTACTGGATAAGCGCGCTAGCGTACATACCGCGTAACGGATACGCGTTACAAAGACAACTCCATAGACAGATCACCACGAGAAGAAATGAAGAAGCTTACTGTAGTGCTGATGGCCATCGGCAGTCTTTTATCGGGCTGCGTTGCCTACGAGGTTCCGAACAGAGATCATGGCGTATATCATCGAGATCGCGACCGTGATGGCGTGCCTAATCGCGTTGATCGCGACCGCGACGGTGATGGTGTTCCCAATCGTCATGACAATCGCCCGAACGACCCTCGCCAGTACTAACGCATGGGGCAATCCCCGAGATTGCCCATCGTTTTGAACATCACAGATCAATGATGCCTATTTCCATGCGAACCGGGCGGTTGCGCCGAACCGAGCAGGCTCGACAGTTCGGTTAAGGGCAGCGGACGAGCAAAGTAGAAGCCCTAGTCTTCCTGACAGCCCAAGCGTTGCAACAGGTCGGCCTGCTCCGGGCGCTCGATGCCTTCGACGGTGATTGACATGTGCATGGCTCTGCTCAGCGTTGTCAATGGTGGGAGGTAAACGGTCCGCCGGGCATGCGGGAATCGTTGCAAGTGCGCGCCCGGGCAGGAAAAGCAGGAAAATCGAGGATTGTTGCCGGCCTACACACTCACTTTACAGGCGCCATCGGCATAGGCTAAACCAGTATTCAGGCCTGCAGCAAGAATACCGTTGGGCGACGATCGATATTTGGCAATTCCTGTTTACGCCACTCGGCGGGTGTGCGTGTCACGATGTACTCGCTGCTCAACGTAAGATCGGTCGCGATGCAGATTTTTGTGCTCGGAGCGCAGGTATTGAGCAAGGTTTCATGCATCTGGCGATTTCGGTAAGGCGTTTCAATGAAAATCTGCGTTCTTTTTTCCTGGCGCGAATCCTTTTCCAGTTCCCTAAGTTTTTTTTGCCGCAGATCATCCTTTGCTGGCAAATAGCCGTGGAACGCAAAATTCTGGCCTGACAGCCCCGACCCCATCAAGGCGAGAAGAATCGACGAGGGGCCAATCATTGGCAGTACCTGGATTCCCTGTTTGTGCGCAAGAGCGACCAGATTGGCTCCGGGATCGGCGACGGCCGGGCAGCCGGCCTCGGAGATCAGTCCGACATCCATTCCGGCAAGGAGCGGTGCCAGGAGGTCGGGGAGGGCATTGGGGGACGTGTGTTCGTTAAGTTCGTGAATCTCGATTTGTTGCAAAGGGGTGTCGGAAGGGAGCGATTTAAGGAAGGCCCGGGCCGACTTGGCGTTCTCCGCAACAAAGTGCTGCAGTCGCCTCGCGCAGTCACGGACCGGCTGTGGCAGCACAGAATCGACCGGCGAGGGACCGAGCGGTACCGGGATTAAAAAAAGTCGCCCTTTAGTCATAAATTACCTTAATAATCTATTAAATATTATTGTTTATATTACTTTAATATTTTCTTCTCTTAGGAGATCGCAGAGTGAAATCAGCGGCAGTCCAATCAGTGCGTTCGGATCGTCACCTTCCATTTTGGCGATTATTGCAATTCCCAAACCCTCTGATTTAGCGCTGCCCGCGCAGTTGTAGGGTTGTTCCTTGTGCAGGTAATTTTCGATTTCATCGTTCGTCAATTGGCGGAATGTGACAAGGGTTGACACGCCTCGCAAGCGTGCTTTCCCGGTCTTGGCGTTGAGCAGACACAATCCGGTATAGAAGGTGACGGTGCGCCCACGCATCGCTTGCAACTGTGTCAGCGCATTTTCGTGCGATCCCGGTTTGCCAAAAATCTGGCCGTCAAGACAGGCTACCTGATCGCTGCCGATAATCAGAGCTTCCGGATACTGCACTGCAACGGCACGAGCTTTGGCTTCGGACAGACGCAGTGCGGTTGCTTCAGGTGTTTCCCCTGGAAGTGCGGTTTCATCAGTCGCCGGATTGGCCGTTTCAAACGGCAAACAAAGCCGGGTGAGCAGCTCTCGACGGAATGGAGAGGTCGAAGCAAGTACAATTTGTGTGCTGGTCATTGAGATGTAAGCGAAAATAACGCCACTTTAGCGGCTAAATCCGAAAAATAGAAAAATCCAGATAGTTGCGTCACTGGCTTTGACTTCGAAAGCCAAAAATAATATCATGCGCCCCTTATGTCGCAACGGATTGTAATTAACAGTCAGGCGTTTTCACGGGAAGCACGTTCGCTGCAAGGCGAATTGCCCATCGCCAGCCTGACTCGCATACTCAATAAGCTTACCGATTCGGCAGGCTCGTTGAGTTACCGCGTTGAGGGTCGGCTTGGTCCGCGCAACAAGGCGCAGCTGCTGTTGCAACTGGACGGTGAATTGTCCGTCTGCTGCCAGCGTTGCCTTGAAGGGATTGATTATCCGATCAAGGTGCGCAGTGTGCTGGAATTCGTCGATAACGAAGAAGATTTGACGCAGGAGGAGGTTGAAGATGATTCAAAGGATTTTCTCCCGGCGCAAAGTGAACTCGATGTTGTTGCGTTGATCGAAGACGAAATCATTCTCGACTTGCCTTCAGCGCCGCGTCACGAAAGTTGTGCTTTGCCTGACACTGGGCAGGGAACGGTTAAGGTTTCACCGTTTTCCGTGCTGCAGGGACTCAAGGGCAAGGCATAGTAAATTTGAACTATGGAGTAATTTATGGCCGTTCAGCAGAACAAGAAATCCCCGTCCAAGCGCGGCATGCATCGCGCTCACGATTTTCTGACCAACCCGCCGCTGGCCGTTGAGCCGACGACCGGTGAAGTCCATCAGCGCCACCACATTAGCCCGTCCGGTTACTACCGTGGCAAGAAGGTTGCCAAAGGGACAGGCGAATAAGGCTTCAGGATTGGGCAGGCAATTTTCCGTGATGGGGAATTGCCTGCCTTTTCTTTTGCCTTTTTTTGGATGACGGTTACTGTCGCTATTGACTGCATGGGAGGGGATCACGGTCCCGATGTCACCGTGCATGCTGCCCTTGACTTCGTACGAAAGCATGAAGACGTGCGCGTTATCCTTGTTGGTCTCGAAGAGAAAATCCGCCCCTTTCTTGAGAACACGTCTGATGGGCGGATTTCCGTTCGCCACGCGAGTGAAGTCGTGGCCATGGATGAACCGCCTGCGCTGGCGCTGCGTAACAAGAAAGATTCGTCAATGCGTGTCGCCATTAACCTCGTCAAGGACGGTGAGGCGGATGCATGTGTTTCTGCTGGGAATACGGGCGCATTGATGGCCGTTTCGCGCTTTGTCCTGAAGATGCTGCCGGGTATTGACCGACCGGCGATCTGCGCTATTCTTCCGACAGTAAAAGGCCATTCGCACGTGCTTGATCTGGGCGCAAATGTTGATTGCACGCCTGAGCATCTGCTGCAGTTCGGCATCATGGGCGCTTCGCAAAAGACCGTTCGTAGGCTGTCAGGTCCCCGTGGCCGCGTCCTTCCGAGACGCGAGCCCCGGCAAAACAACCGGACGAGGATAAGCGGATCGTGCTCATGGGATGCTACTCACGTGGACTTTGG
>JANNNT010000565.1:0-6795 GCA_031398685.1 Rhodocyclaceae bacterium
AAGGTTGGCCAACCCGACACACGCCCGACCCGGCCGCCCTTGAAACCAGCGCGTTGCGCGCCAGAGCGCTGGGTGCCAGCCGCTGAACTCGCCCAAAAAGCCATTTTGTGACAGTGCTCAAGTGATCGCTTTTCACGGCCGTTAACCCTCTTCAGGAAAAACCACCAGCGTTGGTCAGGGCGGCGCCAATTCCAGATCGCAGCCAGCGCTGCGGCCCTGCACGGCAGACGGCCCCAGTTTGGCCAGCGCCTTGTTGGCGCTACGCAGACGCGCAATCACCTTGGCAATCAGCGTTTTGTTGAAGCGTTCCAGAACCTCATCCGAGCTGAGGTCGAGAGCCGCGCTGTTGATTTCCAGAAACAGGGTCGGCTCCAGCGTAACGACGGTCGACGAGCGCCTCGTATCGCTTGGATGCAGATAGGCCATCTCGCCTACCAACTCGCCAGAACCAAGTCGGCAAATGGCCTTGCCCTCCAGCGAAACCTCGACGAATCCGTCAATGATCACACCGAAGATACGATTCTTGTCACCCTCACGGATCAATACGACCTTTTCTGAAACCTCCCGCCAGACGCTGATACGCAAAACTTCCCACAGTTCGATATCTTCAAACTCAGTGAAGAATTCGACCCCGCGCAACTTCTCAAAATGCGACATATCCTGTTGCGTGGAATCCTCGTCGAGCATCTGATACCTGACGGTCGACAGATCCTTGGCGAACTCGGCACCGTTGCGATAACGGCTGTAAAGGTCCTTCTCCAGCGCTTTTTTGATGATCGGATCAAGCCCGGCAGGCAGATTGGGGTTCAGCGCGCACACCGAAGGCGTATCCATATTGACGATCTTGTAAACCAGCGCGCCCTGGTTATTGGCGCGAAACGGCAAACGCCCGGTCAGCAACTGGAACAGCAGGACCCCCAGCGAATACAGATCGGTCTTCTGGTTCAGCGGATAGTTCTTGATCTGCTCGGGCGACATGTAGGCCGGCGAACCCACCCCCATGACGAAAGTCGAATCCTTGTTCATGTCTTTGTGCAGATTGAGGGCGAGCCCGAAGTCGGTAATCTTGGGATTGTCTTCGTTGTCGATCAGGATATTGGCCGGCTTGATGTCACGGTGCACAACGCCCTGACGAAAGGCATGGTCAAGCGCCAGACAACACTTGAAGATGATGCCGATCACGCGATGCATGGGCAACAGGCGGTTGATCGCGCAATAGTGATCAAGCGCAGTGCCTTCAATGAACTCCATGACGAGATAGGCTTGGTCGGCCTCAACCACGGCATCGTAGAGTTTGACAATATTGGGGTGATCCAGACGCCGGCCGATCGCGTCCTCGGTCTGAAACAGCTTGCGCAGCCGCCGCGACATGGCGGCGTTGTCCTCGCCGAAGCGAATCAGTTTCACCGCCACGTCACGAGTCGAATCCGGGTCACGCGCCAGATATACAACCGCCGTCGCGCCCTTTCCCAGGATGCGAATGATTTCGTACTTGCCAATTTTCTCTAGCATGCCAGTACCGTTTCGCCTTCAGAGAGCAGGAATCCTAGCAGCAGAACCGTGCAGCGCTTCAGATATTATTGTCCAATACCAAAAAAATTGGGGAGACGTGCTTGAAATCGAAAAATCCGTCCCAAAGTTAGCGGAAGTTTTCCGGGAGACCACCAACTATGCAAGCGCAAGACAAAGAAACCGCCGTTGAGACCAGCGCAGAGAGCGCCGCTGAGAGCACAGAAACCACTGTGGACAGCACACCGAGCCTTGAAGAAATGATCCGTCTGGCCGAACTGAAGGCTGAAGAACTCCACGACGCCTGGCTGCGCGCCAAGGCCGAGACCGAAAACGTTCGCCGCCGCGCCCAGGACGATATTGCCAAGGCTTCAAAATTTGCCGTTGAACGCTTTGCCGGCGAGTTGCTAGCCGTCAAGGACAGCCTTGAAGCCGCACTTGCAGCCGAAGCACCCAGTGTCGAAAGCATGAGGTCCGGCACCGAGCTAACACTCAAGCAACTGGCTTCGGCCTTTGAAAAATCAAGACTGACCGAGGTCAACCCGCTCGGTGAGAAATTCGACCCCAACTTCCATCAGGCCATCAGCATGGTCGAAGCGGATCAGGAACCGAACACCGTGGTCAGCGTACTGCAAAAGGGCTACCTGATCGCTGACCGCGTGCTGCGGCCGGCCCTGGTCATTGTGGCCACAGCCAAGGCTTGAAAAAGTAGCCGACAAGCCCCACTTAGGGCACATCCCGACGAATCGAAGCATTCCGGTATTCACAAATTACATTAAAGGACTCTGACATGGGCAAAATCATTGGCATCGACCTCGGCACCACCAACTCCTGCGTTTCCGTCATGGAAAACGGCAAGCCGAAGGTCATCGAAAACTCCGAAGGCGCTCGCACCACGCCGTCAGTTGTTGCTTACGCTGAAGATGGCGAGATCCTCTGCGGTGCGCCAGCCAAACGTCAGGCCGTCACCAATGCCAAGAACACCCTGTACGCCGTCAAGCGCCTGATCGGTCGCCGCTTTGACGAGAAGGAAGTGCAGAAGGATATCTCGCTGATGCCTTTCAAGATTCTCAAGGCCGACAACGGCGACGCCTGGGTTGAAGTGCGCGGCAACAAGATCGCGCCGCCACAGGTTTCGGCCGAAGTCCTGCGCAAGATGAAGAGAACCGCTGAGGACTACCTCGGCGAAGAAGTCACCGAAGCGGTCATCACCGTTCCCGCCTACTTCAACGACAGCCAGCGTCAGGCGACCAAAGACGCCGGCCGCATCGCCGGTCTCGAAGTCAAGCGCATCATCAACGAACCGACCGCTGCCGCGCTTGCTTTCGGCATGGACAAGAAGCAGGGCGACAAGAAAATTGCCGTCTATGACCTCGGCGGTGGCACCTTCGACATTTCGATCATCGAAATCGCTGAAATCGACGGCGAACACCAGTTTGAAGTGCTTTCTACAAACGGCGATACTTTCCTCGGCGGCGAAGACTTCGATCAGCGCCTGATCGACTACATCATTGACGAGTTCAAGAAGGAAACCGGCGTCAACCTCAAGTCCGACGTGCTGGCTTTACAGCGCCTTAAGGATGCCGCTGAAAAAGCCAAGGTCGAGCTCTCGTCCGGCCAGCAAACCGAAGTCAATCTACCCTATATCACTGCTGACGCCTCCGGCCCGAAGCACTTGGCAATCAAGATTACCCGCGCCAAGTTCGAGTCGCTGGTCGACGAACTGATCGAGCGCACCATCGAACCCTGCCGTATCGCGATGAAAGATGCGGGCTGCAAACTCACCGACATCAACGACGTGATCCTGGTCGGCGGTCAAAGCCGCATGCCCAAGGTGCAGGACCGGGTGAAGGAATTCTTCGGCCAGGAACCGCGCCGCGACGTCAACCCCGATGAAGCCGTTGCCGTTGGCGCCGCCATCCAGGGTGGCGTACTGCAGGGCGAAGTCAAGGATGTGCTGCTGCTCGACGTTACCCCGCTGTCGCTCGGTATCGAAACGCTGGGCAGCGTGATGACCAAGCTGATCAAGAAGAACACGACGATCCCGACCAAGGCCGGCCAAGTTTTCTCGACGGCCGACGACAACCAGAACGCGGTGACCATCCACGTTCTCCAGGGCGAGCGCGAAATGGCCTCGGGCAACAAGAGCCTGGGCCAGTTCAACCTGTCCGACATCCCGCCGGCACCGCGTGGGATGCCGCAGATCGAAGTCACTTTTGACATCGACGCCAACGGCATCCTGCACGTCTCGGCCAAGGACAAGGCGACCGGCAAGGAAAACAAGATCAAGATCCAGGCTTCTTCCGGCCTCTCCGAGGAAGAAGTCCAACGTATGGTGCAGGACGCCGAATTGCACGCCGAAGAGGACAAGAGAGCGCACGAGTTGGCCGAAGCCCGTAACCAATGCGACGGCATGATCCATACGGTCAAGAAGTCGATGACCGAGTACGGCAAGGAACTCACTGAAGAGGAAAAAGGCGTTATCGAAGCAGCCATCAAGGACGCCGAAGAAGCCATACGCGGTAGCGAACTCGATGCCATCAAGGCGAAGAGTGAAGCGCTGGGCACGGCCGCGCAGAAGCTGGGCGAAAAAGTGTACGCCAAGCAACAGGCTGAAGCCGCTGCAGCTGAAGGTGCCGCCGGAGCAGGCGGCGCAGGCTCAGCCGGTGCCGGTGAAGCCAAGAAAGATGAAGGCGATGTCGTTGATGCCGAATACACCGAAGTCAAAGACAAGAAGTAAGTAAGCATCAGCTGTAACGGGCGAGGGGCGTATAATCGCGCCTCGCCTCACCCCTCATACCGCACAAGATCCCATGGCTAAACGCGACTTTTACGACATTCTCGGTGTCAACCGTGACGCATCCGATGAAGAAATAAAGAAGGCCTACCGCAAGTTGGCCATGAAGCACCACCCGGATCGCAATCCGGATAACGCCAAGTCCGAAGACCACTTCAAGGAAGCCAAGGAAGCCTACGAGATTCTTTCCGACGCGCAAAAACGCGGAGCCTACGATCAGTATGGTCACGCCGGCGTTGACCCACAGGCGGGAATGGGCGGCGGCTTTGGTGGCGCTGGGGCGGGCGGTTTCTCCGATGCTTTTGGCGGCATCTTCGACGAGATTTTTGGTGGTGGCGGCGGACGTGCTGGTGGTGGCTGGCGCTCAAATATCTATCGCGGCGCCGACCTGCGCTATAACCTTGAGATCTCGCTCGAACAAGCGGCGTTCGGTACCGAAACCAAGATTCGCATTCCGACCATGGAAGCCTGTGAGCCCTGCAAGGGCAGCGGGGCCAAAGCCGGAACGCAGCCGAAAACCTGCCCGACCTGCCAGGGCAGCGGCCAGGTGCGCATCCAACAGGTTTTCTTCTCGATCCAGCAAACCTGCCCCAAGTGCCACGGCACCGGACGCTTCATTGCCGATCCCTGTGATTCCTGTCACGGTGCGGGTCGTGTCAAGCAGCACAAGACGCTGGCCGTAAAGATCCCGGCAGGCGTCGACGAAGGCGATCGCATACGTCTTTCCGGTGAGGGCGAGCACGGCGTCAATGGCGGCCCGTCCGGCGACCTGTATGTGCAGATTCACCTCAAGGCACACACCGTCTTCCAGCGTGAACAGAATGATCTGCACTGCGAGATGCCGATCAGTTTTACCACAGCGGCGCTTGGCGGCGACATCGAAATCCCGACGCTGGATGCGGTCGCCAAAATCAAGATTCCGCCCGAAACGCAATCGGGGAAAACCTTCCGTCTGCGCGGCAAGGGCATCAAGGGCGTGCGCAGTCACACCCAGGGCGACCTGCTTTGCCATGTCGTGGTCGAAACACCAGTCAACCTGACGGATCGGCAGAAGGAACTGCTGAGCGAACTGGAGGAATCCAGCAGTGGCGACGCCGGCCGCCACAACCCGCGCGCCAAGTCGTGGATGGACAAGGTGAAGGAGTTTTTCGCGAGTTAGTGCATTCGCCGCAACTCAGAAACAAAAAGGCCTGCAAAACATGCAGGCCTTTTTGTTTCTAGCGCACTTTCTCCGCTATTCCCCTGGAGAGCGCATCAACAGCCCCCGAGAAGCCCGTATTACTTGACTCTCAGACTAGGCGCGACGCCAGGTCGTTCCTTGCGCTCCATCTTCCAGAGCTATTCCGGCAGCCAGCAATTCGCTGCGGATACGATCAGCTTCGGCAAAGTTTTTGGCTTTCTTAGCGACTGCACGGGCACCGATCAGCGCTTCAATTCTTTCAACCGCTGGATAGTGCGCCCCTTCAGCCTCACCATTGAAGGAAATCGTAGCGCTCGCAGTATCCGTCGGAATAACCCGATGCCGCCCCTGCAAAAAGTCCTGCGGATCGCGCTTGAGCAAGCCCATCTGGCCGGCCAGAGCTCGCAATTGTCCGGCAAGCGCCGCTGACTTGCCGCGATTGACTTCAGATGCCAGGTCGAAAAGAACGGCGCAGGCTTCTGGCGTGTTGAAGTCGTCGTCCATCGCCTGACGGAAGCGCAGAGCATGCGCCTCGTTCCAGTCGACAGGAACCTCCTCGCCGTGCACCACGGCCTTAAGTGCCGTGTAGAGTCGAGCCAGCGCTTGCCGGGCATCATCCAGATGCACGTCGGAGTAGTTGAGCGGACTGCGGTAGTGGGCGCGCAAGATGAAGAAGCGTACGACTTCGGCGTCGTATTTCTTGAGCACTTCGCGAATGCTGAAGAAATTGCCAAGCGACTTGGACATCTTTTCGTCGTCGACGCGAACAAAGCCGTTGTGCATCCAGTAATTCACGAACTGGCACTTGTGCGCGCCTTCAGACTGGGCGATCTCGTTTTCGTGGTGTGGAAACTGCAAGTCCTGCCCGCCACCGTGAATATCGAATTGCTTGCCGAGCAGGTCGGAACTCATCGCCGAGCATTCGATGTGCCAGCCCGGTCGTCCCTTGCCCCAGGGCGATTCCCAGAACGGCTCGCCTTCCTTGGTGTGCTTCCACAGCACGAAGTCAAGCGGGTCCTGTTTGGCCTGATCGACATCGACGCGTTCACCAGCGCGCAGGTCGTCGAGCGATTTTCCGGAAAGCTTGCCGTAGCCGGGGAATTTGCGCACCGAGAAATTTACGTCACCGTCGGTCGCCTTGTAGGCCAGACCATTCGCTTCAAGCTGGCCGATCAGTTCAAGCATCTGTGGCACATACTCGGTGGCGCGCGGCTCGTGGTCGGGCTTCTCGACACCAAGCGCCAACGCGTCTTCGTTCATGAAGCCGATAAAGCGATTGGTCAGTTCGCCGATCGTTTCCTTGTTCTCC
>JANNNT010000601.1:0-1758 GCA_031398685.1 Rhodocyclaceae bacterium
ATGCGCGGAAGTGCGCGAGGAGCAGGTCGGCGTGGTCGTCCTCTCTTCTGGCGCGGTAAGCAGTGGCTTAGGGAGCTCCGATCGGGCTTTTTCTCCAATTCTGGCTTCCTCTGATTTAGGGGATTACAAGGGCTAGGGAAAAGGAAGGGGCCCACCCCCCTTCCTAGCTAGTGTGCTGTCCCGCTGATTCGCATGCTAAGTCTTTGCAGCTTGGCAAGGATTGAATCGGCGGTGGCAGTCCAGATGAAAGGTTTGCAATCGGTATTGTGATGTGCGACGAAATGATCGATGCGTTGAATCAACTCACGAACGGAGCGGAACGAGCCGCGGCGGATGGCGCGACCGGTGATCAGCGCGAAGAATCGCTCGACCAGGTTCAGCCAGGAGCTGTAGGTTGGCACAAAATGCAAATGCCAGCGCGGACGTGCGGCCAGCCATGCCTTGACCTTGGGGTGCTTGTGCGTGGAGTAGTTGTCGACGATCAGGTGGACGTCCAGATCGGTAGGCAATTCCGCTTCGATCGCGCGCAAGAACCCGAGAAACTCCTGATGCCGGTGCCGTGGCTTGCATTGCGCCAACACGTGGCCGGTGAGCACGTCCAGGGCGGCAAACAGTGTCGTTGTCCCGTGTCGCTTGTAGTCATGAGTCACGCCCTCGACATAACCGAAGCCCAACGGCAACAGCGGTTGGGTGCGTTCCAACGCTTGGACTTGGCTCTTCTCGTCAACGCACAGTACCAGGGCATTGTCCGGCGGATTCAGATACAAGCCGACCACATCGCGCACTTTCTCGATGAAGAAGGGATCGGTCGACAACTTGAAACTTTCGCTGCGGTGCGGGGCGACCCCAAACAGTTGCAGGTAGCGATGCGCACTGGTCTTCGAGATGCCGGTTTCGGCGGCGAGGCCACGAATCGTCCAGTGCGTCGAACCGTCGCAGGGTTGCTGGTGCAACGTCGTGTTGATCAAAGTCGCCAGCCGCTCGTCATCGATCGTGCGCGGTTGACCTGGACGCAATTCGTCATGCAGCCCTGTGATTCGCCGTTCGATGAAGCGCCTACGCCATTTGCCGACCGTGGCCGGTGTCACTCCGTACCGCGCGGCCACGACGCTATTGGCGTCACCTTCAGCGCACGTCAGCACCAACTTCGCACGCATGGTCAACGCCGAGGGCATCGAACGCGAACGCGCAATCGATTGCAATTGCTTAAGTTCCTCAGCACTCAAGTTCAGTTCCTTCTTGGGGCGACCCATTGACATAGCGGCATCTCCGGCATGAAAGATACCGAATTCCCATGCAAAAGATATGCCATCAATTAACAGGACGGCACACTAGCGACGCGGCCATTTCACGTCCGTTCTTGAAGGCCTTCGCGTCGCCCACCGAGGCACATAGCGCGCTGATCGGCCCGACGCCCGGCATCTGGGCAAGTCTGCGGCTCGCTGCATTCTGGCGATGCCAGAGGGTGACCTCACGCTCGAGCTCTGCCACTTGCCGATCTAGTTCCTTCAGATGTTCCTCTAGTCGCCGCAGGAGGTGGCGAAATTGCCCGGGCAATTCGTTCTCGCCGTTTTCCAGGATTTCCGGCAGATGTTCTGGCAATGTGCCCGATGCCCTGTGGAATCACGATTCCGAACTCCGATAAAAGCCCGCGGATCTGGTTCGCCTGGGCTGTTCGTGCCTTGGCGAAGGCCTGCCTCGCCCGGTGTAGCGACAGGACGGCCTGTTGCTCGACGTTCTTCGCCGCAACGAAGCGCA
>JANNNT010000616.1:0-7001 GCA_031398685.1 Rhodocyclaceae bacterium
CGTGCCAGCGACGAGAACCTGCGCCGCTCGGACTGCATCTGCACGGCGCTGCAACTGATCAACTTTTGGCAGGATATCGCCATCGACTGGAAAAAGGATCGCGTTTATCTGCCGCAAACTGATCTGGTCCATTTTGGCATCGATGAGGCGCAGATTGCAGACCGCCGCTGGAGCTCCGAATGGGCCGCCCTGCTTGACTTCCAGACCGACCGAACGCGCGGCCTGATGTGCGAAGGCGCGCCGCTCGTCCATCAATTGCCAGGACGCATGGGCTGGGAAATTCGCTTAACAATTCAAGGCGGATTGCGCATCCTCGAACAGATCAACCGCGTGCGCGGCGACGTTTTTCGGCATCGCCCGTTGCTGCGCCCCGTTGACTGGTTGCGCATGAGCAGCCGTGTGCTGTTTATGTAAGAATCCCGGCATCCGCAAACCATGGAAAACCGAATGACCCCGGAAGAATACTGCCAGCAGAAGGCCGCATCGAGTGGATCGAGCTTCTACTACAGCTTCATGTTCCTGCCGCCCAACCGTCGGCGCGCGATCACCGCCCTTTACGCCTATTGCCGCGAAGTCGACGACGTCGTCGATGAATGCCAGGACCCGCAGATCGCAGCGACCAAGCTGGCCTGGTGGCGGCTGGAACTGGATCGTCTCTACACCGGTCAGCCGGGGCACCCGGTAACGCGCGCCCTGCTGCCGGTACTATCGGAATTCAGCCTGCCACAGGAGCAGCTCCTGGAGATCATTGATGGTATGGAGATGGACCTGCAACAGACGCGCTATCTCGACTTCAAGGCACTTTCACTGTACTGCTACCGTGTCGCCAGCGTCGTTGGCCTGCTCGCCGCCGATATTTTCGGGTTTGAGGATCGCGGAACACTGAAGTACGCCCACGATCTGGGCATGGCCTTCCAGCTCACCAACATCATCCGTGATGTCGGCGAAGATGCCCGCCGGGGTCGCGTTTACCTGCCTATGGATGAGCTCAAGCGCTTCGACGTCTCTGTGTCCGACATCCTGAATTCGTGCTACTCCGAAAACTTCAGAAAACTGATGGAGTTCCAGATCGAACGCGCCGAGCAGTATTACGCACTGGCCATGAGCGAACTGCCGGCTGTTGATCGCAAGACGCAGCGGCCAGGCTTAGTGATGGCCGCCATCTACCGCACCGTGCTCGACGAGATCAAACGCGACGGCTGCCAGGTCTTGAACCAGCGGACCTCGCTGACGCCCGTCCGCAAACTGTGGATTGCCTGGCGCACCTGGATCAAAGGCTAGGTATGGACGCCAGGCTCAGAGTCGCTGTGGTCGGCGGCGGCTGGGCCGGGCTTGCCGCCGCTGTTGAACTCGCTTGTGCCGGTGTCCACATTACGGTTTTCGAAGCGGCCAAACAACTCGGCGGACGAGCTCGCGGCGTCGATGTCCACGGTCACACGCTCGACAACGGCCAGCACATCCTGATCGGCGCGTACCGCGAAACACTGCGCCTCATGCAGACGGTTGGCGCCGATCCTGGTCAATTGTTCAAACGGCTTCCGCTTGAACTGAACTATCCCGGTGCCGGTTTCCGGGTGAGATTGCCGTCGCTGCCCGCCCCGCTACATCTCGCCTTCGGCCTGCTCGGCGCACGCGGCAGCTCATTCGGTGAAAAAATTGCCGCCGTGCGTTTCATGCACTTCCTGCAAGCCCACAACTATCGTCTTGCTGCCGACTGCACGGTGAGCGAACTGCTCGACCGCCAAGGTCAACGCGGTAACTTGCGTCGATATATGTGGGAACCGCTCTGCCTCGCCGCCCTCAACACCGCGCCTGAGAAAGCCTCTGCCCAGGTTTTCGCCAACGTTCTGCGCGATAGCCTCGGCGGTGACCGTAGCGCTACCGACCTGCTGCTCCCGGCCGCCGATCTTGACTGTGTTTTCCCCAATGCAGCGGCAAGTTTCCTTAAAGCCCGAGGCGGAGAGATCAGGCTTTCAACCCGCGTCGAAGCCATCGAGCCTGGACTATGCATTGGCGACGAACGCTTTGACCGCATCATCCTCGCCACAGCCCCGCAACACGCGGCACGTTTGCTGGCACAGCACGCAGAAACCGCCGGCATTGCCGCACTTCTTGAGTCCTACACTTACGAACCCATCGGCACGATTTATGTCGGCTACCCGGGCGAGGTAAGCCTGCCCTGCCCCATGCTTGGGCTGGATGGCACCACCGGCGGGCGTCTCGGGCAATGGGCCTTTGATCGCGGAACGCTGGGCGGCAATCACGGGGTCATCGGCTTTGTACTGAGCGCCCGTGGCAACTGGGATGAACGCGACAACGACGCACTGGCTGCGACGCTGCATATCGAACTCGAAGGGGCAATAGGAAAAAAGCTCCCGCCACCATCATGGGTTCAGGTTATCCGCGAGCGCCGCGCCACCTTCTCCTGCCGTCCTGACCTGCTTCGCCCGACAGCGCAAACTGCGCTCCACGGCCTCTGGCTTGCTGGCGACTACGTCTGTGCCGATTACCCGGCAACGCTGGAAGGCGCGATACGTAGTGGTGTTGCGGCAGCAGCAGGTATTTGCCCAGAAAAGCCGTGATTTACACCCTTCAGCGCGACGGCGGGGGCGGTGGGAAGTAGTCAGGCGGCGGTGATGCCGGTGGAGCAAACGGCGGCGGCGCGACCGCAGGCCGTGCCAGGCTTCTGGCCAGGTCAGCAGGAACGGGAACCTTGTGCCCTCTGGCATACATGCATTGAATATAGGCGTTGTCATACTGGCGCTGAGAACCGTAGTTGTGACTCCGGGTTGCGTCTGCGCCAACCGCACTTCCAAACAACAGCCCGGCACCCGCACCCACACCGGCGCCTTGATGCCCGCCAATTGCCGCGCCGGCTGCCGCACCTACGGCCGTACCTACAACAGCGCTGCGTACGCCGGGTTCGTTTGCAAAACCGCCCACCTCCTGCGAGGCGTATTGACGACACTGCGCGTCATCCCGGCGAAAATCGCTGAAATCCCTCCCGGTACCCGGCAACGCCATCATGCTGGGAGCGGTTGGAATGCTGGCGCAGCCGCTGAGCAGCACCAGGGCGGATGTGGCAATTACTGCGGAGAGGGTTTTCATGTCATCACTCTGATTTGCATCACGGCTGAACCGGGGGTTGCGGCAACACCCGCTGCCAACCGCTGGGGCATTCTTTCACATAGGGATAGTACGCATTCGATGCGCTGCAGAAATACCAGTACCTGGTTTGATCGGCCTGAGGAGCAGGCACTGGCGGATACTGTTCAATGTACACCGCGGGTGGAGCGCGCTCGATCACGACGGGAGGATAGTAATAGGGTGCGGGGTAATACCAGGGGCTCCAGACGGGGCCGACGAAAACTCCGAACCGGGCATGCCCGTGCCCGCGATCAGCCCAGACATTGCCGATGCCTGCTGTTGCAAACAGCAACAACACGACAGCCCATTTGATCGATTTGATCGATTTGATAGCCAACATACCAGTTCTCCAGTTTCCGGCTGAAACCGGGCTCAAAAGGACGACCCTATTGAGCCTTGTCTGTGTAGTTTAGACGCACAGGCCGGAAAGAGTGTTTCTAGAGGCTTCAAAAATGTAAGCAAATGTATCAAGCCGCGATGCGCGCGGCTTCAATTGCGCGTTGCTCCTGCGTGAGAGTCGCACAGGCTGCATGCTAACTCGCGGGGGTCGTATTGCCCGCCAGGTCAGTAAATACAACCCGGTCGCCATCCATCGAAAACGCGCCTGTTTCGTAGGTTTTGCGCAGTCGGAGCACTTTCTTGCCAAATGTCATATCGACAGCACCGGCCACAGTGGCCCCCACTTCGATCCGTGCTTCCGCGATCAAAGCCAGCTGTTTTTCAAGATCGTCTCTTTCCGGCAAGAGTTTCCCCCACGCCTGAATCGACTGCTGCCACGAGGTTTTGGCTCGTTCCAGCATGCCGGTCTTGTCACCTTTCTTTTCAAGATGCTTGACCAGTTTTTCGAGATTCTGCTCTTCGTCCCGTCGCTTCGCTATGACCTGCAACAGATCCTGATACTGCGCCTCATGCACCGGGCTTACACCAAGCAACAGGCTGGTTACCCCACCCGTTGGCGATCCGAGAATAGGTGCCCTGATCAGCATCATCGCCCGCGACGAACCACCGGCCAGCTTGCCGCGCTGCGGCGATTTGAGACCGACGATGATCTGGTTGTTGGCCTGCAAATCGCTCTGCAAGGCCGTATCATCAATGGCAATCGTGGTACCTGCCGACACCTTGGCGCTTTCAATAAAGCGAGCTGCAACAGATCCTCCCGCCCGTACATGCGCCTTGGCAATGATGCCGCCACTCACGTGAACATCACCACCGGCATCGAGCTCCGCACCGTCGACTACGCCACCGACGACGATATCGCCGGTGGCGTGCACCTTCATTCCCGGCAAGACCTCGCCCTCGATATTCACCGTTCCATCAAAAGTAATATTGCCTGTGGCCATGTTGACGTTGCGCACATGCAGAACCTGTTCGACAGTCACCCCGTTGCCGCAACGTACCGGTTGCCCACTAAAGACCGCCCGCAGCAAATTCGTGTCGTCGGAATCAATATAGGAACCCACCAGTACGTCGTTGAACAGCGCATCTTTACCCGGTGCCGGTTCGAGAACATTGCCGCGAACGTTACGCCCGGCCGTTCCGGTCGTCGGCGGAATCCGCCGCATCAGGGGTTGTTTAGCTCCAACCGACGGAATCGCCCCCAACTCACGAAAATCGATCAGACCGTGTTCATCGACCTGCGGCGCACGATCACGCGCATCGGTAATCAGCAACTCGAAACGGGCGTTTTGACCATCCTCTGCGACTACACCGGCCGCTAGCACGAAACGCCCGGCCTCGCTCGCGACACACGCAGCGCTCACAGCGGCCTGATCAATGCCAAAAGTAATGCCCGCCTCTCCGAGCGCCATGTAAATTTCGTCAGGAAGCGTCGCCTTGCCACCGCAGGCGGGAACGATGTTTGCCCGCACCTGCATGGCATCGGGCGCAATTTCGAGGGTAAAACTGGCATCGCGACACTCGCCGACCTGCACTTCAAACGCAGAGCTCTGATCGCCGTACTGCGCGATCAGGGCAAGCAGTGACTCCTCGGCCAGCAGCCATTTTCCGTAGCCCGCCTGTGCCAACAGGGCGCGCAGGGAATCAAGATCAAGCGACGCTCGTGCTGAAGAGGGGAAAAGAGAGGCCACCAGACGTTTGTCGTCTACCGACAAAGCCAACCCAGGGTATTCGGTCATCGCCAGTCTCCTCGCTGTTGCGGTTCCGGCCACAAACAGCTTTGCCTGAATACACGCTATCCCAAAGGTAATACTTTAGCAATCACGATGAACACTGCACAACCTACAGAACTTCCTCAATCTGCCCCGCGTGCATGCGTAGCCGTCGACCACAACGGGCGGCTATTTCCTCATCGTGGGTAACCAGAATCAGCGTTGTCCCACTTTCGGCATTGATGGCAAACATCAGCTCGATGACCTGATGGCCGGTTGCCGCGTCAAGGTTTCCGGTTGGCTCGTCGGCCAGCACCAGTTTAGGCTTGGGCGCGAAAGCCCGGGCCAGAGCAACGCGCTGCTGCTCGCCGCCGGAAAGGTGCTTGGGGTAATGGCGCAGACGGTGCGCCAGACCGACACGGTCCAGCCAGAACTCGGCCTCGGCTCGCGCATTGGCCGTGCCGGCCAGTTCCAGCGGTAACATCACGTTCTCGATGGCGCTGAGCGATGGCAGCAGTTGAAAGGACTGAAAGACAAAACCGAGCAGACGACCGCGCAACACGGCGCGCGCGTCCTCGTCGAGATGTCCTAGTTTTTCGCCGGCCAGCGTCACCGAACCGCTGCTCGGCAGATCAAGGCCGGCCAGCAATCCGAGCAGGGTCGACTTGCCGGAACCGGAGGCCCCGACGATAGCCACGGTTTCACCTGCCGCGACGACAAACGAATTCTCGTGCAGAATGGTCAACGGCTCGCCACCGTTATCGACGCATTTGGTCAGTCCGCTAACTTTGACCACTTCGTCGACCACATTTGAGGTTTCCAAACTCATGTTTTGCTTTCCATCCATTCCTTGCCTGCTGCTTATTGGCCTGTCCCTGTTTGCCCCGATCGCTCAGGCCGCCAGAACCATCCTCGTCTTTGGCGATTCACTCTCGGCCGGTTACGGCATCCGGCAGGACGCCGCCTGGCCGGCGCTGCTGGCAAAACGCCTGCAGGAGAAGTCGTTTGATTATAACGTTGTCAACGCCAGCATCTCGGGAGAAACCACCAGTGGGGGCCGCACCCGCCTTGATGCCGTTCTGGCCAAACACTCGCCGCACATCGCGATCATCGCGCTGGGCGCCAACGACGGGCTGCGTGGACTACCCATCGGGACGATGCGTGACAACCTCACGGCAATGACCGACAACGCGCAAAAGAGAAAAGCCAAAGTGCTCATCGTCGGCCAGCGCCTGCCGCCGAACTACGGCGTGTACGCCGTGCAATTCCACGACACCTTCAGCACCGTGGCAAAGAGCCGAAAGACAGCACTCGTCGACTTCCTGCTTGAAGGCATTGCCACGCGACCACAACTCTTTCAGGCAGACAACCTCCACCCGACCGCCGAGGCACAACCGCTGCTGCTCGACAATGTCTGGCGTGAGCTTGAGCCACTGTTAAAATAAGCGTCATGGCACATGGCATCGCAAGCGTTAGGCAAATCGAGGACTATCGCCTCTTCGACGAAATCATCGACACCCGCACGCCGGCCGAGTTTGCCGAAGATCACATCCCCGGATCGATCAACTGCCCGGTACTCGACAACGCACAGCGTATTGAGGTCGGCACGCTGTACAAGCAGCATTCTCCCTTTGAGGCCAAGAAAATCGGTGCAGCCTACGTTGCCGAGAACATTGCCCATCATCTGCGCTCAAGCTTTCACGACCGGCCCAGAAGCTGGCGTCCGCTGATTGTCTGCTGGCGCGG
>JANNNT010000650.1:0-4533 GCA_031398685.1 Rhodocyclaceae bacterium
TTCTGGTATTGTTTCGTCCCGCCAATATAACGTGAAGCCACTGCCATGCCCTACGATGTCGTCGATGCCCAAGTCTCCCCCACCGGTCGACTGGAAGTACTGTCCCGAGCCGAAGCCGCCAAGCTGCTTGACCGCGGTCACGGCGGCCTGCACGAACTGTTCCGCAACTGCGCCCTGGCCGTCCTCAACTGCGGCAATGAACTTGTCGATGGCAAGGAACTGCTCGAACGTTACGCGTCCTTCGACATCCGGATGATCAGCCGCGAGCGCGGCATCAAGCTCGACATCAGCGGCGCGCCGGACACCGCCTTCGTCGACGGCAAGATGATCACCGGAATCCAGGAGCACCTGTTCGCCGTCCTGCGCGACGTCATCTACCTCGGCGACGAAATCCGCGGCAACCCGAAATTCGACCAGACCACCTCGGAGGGCGTCACCGACACCGTCTTCCACATCCTGCGCAACGCCGGCATCCTGCAACCGATGACCCACCCCAATGTCGTCGTCTGCTGGGGCGGCCACTCGATCAGCCGCGAGGAATACGACTACACCAAGCGGGTCGGCTACCAGCTGGGACTGCGCGGCATGGACATCTGTACCGGATGCGGCCCCGGCGCCATGAAAGGCCCCATGAAGGGCGCCGCCATCGGCCACGCCAAGCAGCGCGTCGGCGGCCGCTACCTCGGCTTCACCGAACCGGGCATCATCGCCGCCGAAGCGCCGAACCCGATCGTCAACGAACTGGTCATCTTCCCCGACATCGAAAAACGCCTCGAAGCCTTCGTCCGCATCGGCCACGGCATTGTCGTCTTCCCTGGCGGCGTCGGCACCGCCGAGGAAATCCTCTACCTCCTCGGCATCCTGCTCCATCCGGACAACGCCGATCTGCCGTTTCCGCTGCTGTTTACCGGCCCCAAGAGCGCCGAAGACTACTTCCAGCGCATCGACCAGTTCATCGGCGAAACCTTGGGCGTCGACGCCCAGCGCTGCTACAAGATCGTCATCGACGACCCGGAGCGGGTGGCACGGGAACTCAAGACCGGTGTGCAGATCGTTCGCGATTTCCGCAAAGACAAGCATGACGCCTACAACTTCAACTGGCTGCTCAAAATCGACAGCGCGTTTCAGCAGCGCTTCCGCCCCACCCATGACACCATGCGCAACCTCAATTTGCAGAAGGACCAGCCAAGCCATGCGCTGGCCGCGAACCTGCGGCGCGCCTTCTCGGGTCTGGTCGCCGGCAATGTCAAAGCCGAAGGCATCCGCGAGATCGAGAACTACGGCCGCTTCGAAATCTACGGCGAGCCGGCCATCATGGAGCCGATGGACGCCCTGCTGTCGTCCTTCGTGACCCAGTCCCGCATGAAGATTTCAGGCAAGGATTACAACCCCTGTTACCGGATTGTCGGGGAACGTTGCGCTTGATAACACCATGGGCAGCTCATTTTTGCCATGGTGACAAGAACGGCGAGGTGCAGTGCTTCGGCGCTGCAATCATTCGGGCCGGGCATTGACTATTTCAAGTGTTCAACCATCGTGCGGCCATCAATAGTTCAACTCGTTTGGCGGTATCTTGTTCAGAAATCCAATTAAGGGAACCTCGGTGAAAAATGCCAGCTTCTGATCGGCAAGTCGGCGTGCAGACGCTTTCAGGTACGCTTGCACAGCGCATCCTGCACTACATCGATGACGGAAAAATCATGCCTGGCGAGCATATGAGCGAAGCGAGCCTGGCGGCCTACCTTCAGGTGTCGCGCACGCCTGTGCGCGCTGCACTGAAGGCATTGGCCAAAATGGGTGTGGTCGAAAGCCACCCCAACCGCGGTTATTTTCTTCGCATTGATGCGCCGGAACGGGTACCTCCTTCCGTTAGCGAAGAAGGTGACGCGAAATATTTCCAGATCGGGGAAGATCGCCTTTCTGGATTGCTGCCTGATCGGGTGACTGAAAGCGAGCTGTTGCGCCGGTATGGCTTGACGCGAACCCAGTTGAGTCGTCTGCTCCGGCGCATGGTCCAGGAAGGATGGGTCGAACGTTTGCCGGGAAAAGGCTGGGGGTTTCTTCCGGTATTGAATACGGAAGATGGTTATGTCCAGATGTATCAATTCCGGGCGGTTATCGAACCTGCGGCTTTACTGCTTCCCGGCTATTTCCTTTCTCCGGAACTGACAGGAAAACTGCGTCGTCAGCAAGCTATGTTGCTCGAGAATCAAACGGATCGTTTCTCGCGGGCCGAACTATTCCAGATCGGGGCTTTTTTTCACGAGGCCATTGTGAGCGGGGCCCATAACACCTTGATGACAGAAGCCATTCGCCGCGCAAACCAGCTTCGACGGCTCATGGATTACCGCTATCGGGCTCAGGTCAACCCGGCCAGAATTATTGAGGAGTGTGGCGAGCATCTGCAGTTGCTGGAGATGATTGAGCAGGGGCATATGCTTCAGGCGTCAGTTTTCTTGCGTGACCATCTTGAATCGGCATTGCGAAGAAAGTCGGGTTTGACGACGAGAGTGCTAGCTTTTCCGGGTAGGATAGAATAAATTTTATTGTATTATGTCGCACTAAAATACAATACAGACCAAGTCAGAGGGTTTGCCGAAGCAGAATGCAGAGGCGCTGTTGGTCTAATTCCTGGAGCCGTCAATGTCCCGTATGTTTTCAAAAGCAGCCGTGTTGTGGCTGGTGCTGCTTGTGTTGTCGTTGTCCGTAGGGTGGTTCCTTAATAGTGAAGGTTTCCCGGCTGCATTTCTTGTGGGTTCAATGGTGTGCGCGATCGCTTTCGGCCTGACGGGAGTGAGTTTGGCATTGCCTCGCCCCCTCTTTCTCTGCGCGCAATCCCTTATCGGCTGCGCTGTCGCCCAAAGTATCACCGCCGCAATCTTGGTTTCAATTTGCAGGGATTGGGCCGTCATGCTCCTTCTCGTGGGAAGCTCGGTTCTTGCCGGCGGGCTTGTTGGATGGACCCTGATGAAATGCCGGATACTTCCTGGGACCACCGCCGCCTGGGGTTCGACTCCGGGCGCGGCTTCGGCGATGATTGCCATGGCTGAAGCGTATGGCGCTGATGCGCGCCTGGTGGCCTTGATGCAGTATCTGCGGGTGCTGGTCGTCGTGCTGACAGCGTCGATGGTCTCGCACGTCCTGCTGGGTGCGGGGTATACAGCGCTTGTCCCGCCGAGCGAGCCGGTTTTCAATCTGGCGTTTGAAACCTGGACACCGGTACTGCTGATGTTGAGCGTGGCAGTTATAGGCGGGTTCCTTGGACAGAAGTTGCATATCCCGGCTGGCGCGATGCTGGTCCCCATGATTCTGGGAGCCGTGCTGCATTCCAGCGGCTTGGCCGACATTTACCAGCCTTTCTGGATGCAGGCCGGAGCCTCAGTGTTGCTGGGATGGTATGTCGGCTTGGGTTTTAACCGCACTCTCCTGATCTCCGCTTTCCGAATGCTGCCACAACTGTTGTTGTCTACCGCATTGCTGATTGGCTTGTGCGCACTCTCGGCGTGGCTGTTATTCCGATTCTCACATACCGATCCGTTGACGGCCTATTTGTCGACCAGTCCAGGCGGGTTGGATTCGGTGATTCTCATTGCCATGGGCAGTCAGGCAGATGTCTCGTTTGTGGTTGCCGTACAAACCCTGCGCCTGTTCACGGTTATCCTGGTCGGACCAGGTATTGCCCGGTTGATTTGCCGATACGCCTGATTTCGGCTCACCGGAACATGCCGAATTGCTGAGAGGTAAGAGGGCGTAGACCACCACTTTCGGCTTTTCGCATCCCAGCACGCCTGCTTTTATCTTCGTGGCTTTGACTTCGAAGCACGCTACTAGGATACTTGCCAGTACTCGCTGCGCCTGTCGGGTTCGATATCCCGGATGCCTCAATTGCCCACTCATTTGCTCTCGGAGCGATTCATGGAAACCAGCGTCAATCAAGTTACGCTCAGTCATCCCCCTGGTGAGTTGGCCCCTTGCACGGAGAATCGCACGGTGGGACGCATGGACGGTATGTTCGAGCGTATTAACAAAATGATTGAACAGCAGGCGGGTGTGCCTTCATGCATTCCTGACATGCTCAAGGAAGACACAAAGTATTTCCCGTTGTTGAAAGACGTGCTGAAGCCACGACATTCCGGGACGACGAGTGAACCACGTGCGCAATAAGAATACGGAACAGGGTACAGATTGCCCGATCATCCGTTGGGTCGAGGATGGCGAAAGCTGTTCCGCTCTCTGGCGCTCCGAGGCCGGTGTCGTGCCTCCCCGACGCGTTCAGCTGGCCGATGACACACTAACCGCCGATGCCGCGTATCGCCTGGCCTGCGAAGGAACGGCCCTGCTCTGGCGGGGTGATTTTCAGAACGCTCGGCAGTTGATGCAAGCCATGGCGCGGCGTTTTGACCGCAAGCCGCGCAAGCCGGTGAACGCGCCCTCCGAAGCCTTTCATCTGCATCGCATGGCGCAGGCGCAACGCGCGCGAACACTCGGAATGCTGCTGCTTCCTTTTGCCGCCGGGCACGTCATTCCCTTGCG
>JANNNT010000652.1:0-4968 GCA_031398685.1 Rhodocyclaceae bacterium
TCGATAAAGGTTCCGAGAAACACGCGATGACTGGCGGCCAAGTGCTTGAGCAAATTGTAGGAGCGAACCTTGTCACCCTTGTTGGGGGGGTAAGGCAAGCGATGAACGAGGTAGAGAATATTGCTCACAAAAACCACTCAACCCAGGTTGCGCACAATGAATGGACCAAGCCAGTTGGCCAACCCGATTGGCATACGCCGCCAGGTTTCGATAAGCAGTTTGTACTTGGCGTTGTTCGGATTGTTCTGGGGAATGCTATCGCGACGATACAGACAATACTCGTAATACAGCGGCTGTGGCTCGAAACCCCAGTTTTTCTTGAAGGAATACGAGCCCGTGCCCTGCTTGCTACGGCCGTAATCGAAGACCTTGAGCCCACGCTCGCAGGAACGCCGCATCAACTCCCAGTATTTGAAGTCATTGGCAGCCATATCACGCGCGGTGAGATCGTCACCCGCGTAGTAAGGCAGCACTTCGTCGCGAAAATAGAAGCTGAGAACGCTGCTCAATGGCCGCCCGCCCTCATCGACCGCCGTGAGCACCTCGCAATCCGTGCCGAAGACCTTGAGAAGCGCCGCGAAATAGCGTTTGGGCATGGCTGGCGTGCCGTGTCGGTGAACGTTGTCGGCATACAGGGCAAAAAACCGATCAACGTTGCTGTCGATCTCGCTGCGCAAACCGTTTTTGATGCCTTTGCGCACCATGGCGCGCTGTTTGCGCGGGATGGCCAGCATATTGGCCTCAACGTCAGGTTCCAGCATTTTGCGAAAACTGACGTAGAGATCCTGAGTCGGCCACTGCGGGCGGCGTTGCTCCAGGTTCCGCAGTTCAAGGTGGTCGACTCCAAGTTTTTTGGCAATAGCCTGCGCTTCGGTCTCGAGTGCTTCAACCGCTTCAGGGGTACTAGCGGCTACACCGCCATACACCGCAAAAGGGAGTGAAACGAGCGCATTGCCAAACAACAGGCTTTTTACATGACCGAGCGGCAATAGGCCTTCGATCTGCCCGTCCCGCTCGGCGTAGAGAAAATACGTCGGATGACGAAAGACTTCAGTGAGAATTCTCTGCCACCCGGATTTGTGGAAAAACGTGGCACCGGCGCAATCCGCAACGAAGGCATCCCAACGAGCAGCCACGACGCTGTCGCCTGGCTCCAGGTGCCTTACGTGCAGCGCTGAAGCTGCGACAGCCTGCTTCCCGATTTCATCGTTTGCCATCTTCAATATTTTACAGTCGTCGTGTGCTCGGGGAATGCACGCGCACGATCCACAAGGAATATCTCATCCATCCGCCCCCAGCTGAAATCGTCCAGCAGACGCCTGAGCCGGCCTTCGGTTTTGTGCAGATTCAGGTAGTGACGGAAGCGGGTCTTGGCATTGATTCCATCGATGCGTGGTTGTGTGTCATCGATTTCCCACGGATGAAAATAGAACACGGCCGACTGTCGATCGTGTTGATTGACGTGTCGAAGCAACCAGCGCGACACGGCATAGGGCATGAGGCGGAAATACCCTCCGCCACTGGCCGGCCAATTGCGGTCGAGGAAGCGTGCAGTTGTCACCGGCACTTCGAGCAAACCAGCGCGTACCTGATGGGCAAAGCGCGGCGCATCCGGCATACCGTAATGATCATGTTGAATCGGGTAGATGCTTGAACTGTAGCTGTAACCAGCACGCTCAAGGCAATCAAAGGCCCACAGATTACCTTCGCCGATGGAGAAACTAGGGGCACGGTAGCCCTTGACTTCATGGCCGGACAGATCTTCGAGCAATTTCTTGGCCGAATCGATATCGGCAAAAAAAGCAGCTTCAGTCAGATCGCTGGCGCGTTCGTGCCCATAACCGTGACTCGCCAGTTCGTGGCCGCCATCCACGATGCGCTTTACAAGATGCGGATGGCGTTCGGCAATCCAGCCCAGCGTGAAAAAAGTGGCTTTTGTAGCGTGAGTATCGAGCATGTGCAGAATTCGCTCCACATTACGCTCGACGCGGCAGGCGCGCACATCCCATTGATCACGCGGAATGTAGGGGGCAAATGCCGAGACCTGGAAGTAGTCTTCAACGTCGATGGTCAGGGCATTTATGATTGAATTGCTGTGCATCCCGATGCCCTCGCTAGTGGTTAATCAACAAGAAAAAGCACGATCAGTACGTTGGTCAACTCCGCATTCCCGTAGGTCGGGTTAGCACAGCGTAACCCGACCTACGGGAATGCGATCCTTATAACCCGAGGCTCTTTCGCGTTATTTGCACGCCTTGAGATGTCGCTTGATCAGCCATTGCGAGAGATCGGCGGCAATGCGTTCTGCCGCCCTGCCATCCCAGTATTCCGGAACACGACCGCACTTCCCGCTGCCGGCCAGGATCTCATCAACACCATCAAGAATGGCCGTCCGGTCGCTGCCAACCATGGTATTAGTTCCTTGATCGATGGTGATCGGGCGTTCGGTATTCTCCCGCATCGTTAGACAAGGGATACCGAGCGCCGTGGTTTCTTCCTGCAAGCCACCTGAATCGGTGAGCACCAGTCTTGCCTTGGACATCATCCCCAACATTTCAAGGTACCCCTGGGGCGGCAACAAAACGATGCGAGCACTGGAAACTAGGTCGCTCAGGCCGAATCGCTCGATATTGGCGCGCGTACGCGGATGGAGCGCAAAAATGAGTGTTAGTTTTTCCGACACTTCGCGCAAAACACCCAGCAATGGGCGCAAAGTCTCCACCTGATCGACATTCGATGGACGATGCAGGGTGACCACGGCATAACCTTGCGGAGCATCCAAAAGTTCCGCGCTAAACCCGGATTCTGACAAGGTCTTTGCCGGGGAATGCGCCGCTTCAAGGTTCGATAGCAGCGAGTCAATCATCACGTTGCCAACGAAGCACACTCGCTCTTCGGCAATCCCTTCGCGCAACAGGTTATCGAGGGCGCTACGTTCGGTCGTATAAAGCAGATCGGCAATCTGATCGGTCAACACACGATTGATTTCTTCTGGCATACCCCGATCGTAGCTGCGCAGCCCGGCTTCCACGTGCACTACGGGAACACCCTTCTTGACGCTGACCAGAGTACACGCCAGCGTTGAATTGACATCTCCGACAACCAGCACACAGGACGGTTTATGCGCATCGAGCACCGGTTCGAAACGACGCATGACCTCAGCCGTCTGTACCGCATGCGTTCCGGAGCCGACTTCCAGGTTGATATCGGGGTGCGGCAAGCGCAGATCGACAAACAAGCGATCATTCATATCTTTGTCATAATGCTGACCGGTATGCACCAGCATCGTCGGGATGGCGGGGTGATTCGCGGCAAATGCACGCAGGATCGGCGCCATTTTCATGAAATTGGGTCGGGCGCCGACAACGCAAATTACGGGTCCCAGATCAGCCGGCCAGAGTTCAGTGTTCAAGATTGTTTTTCCTTCTCGGGTTGCTGAGTCCGAATGGCATTGACGAGTTGCTGTAGCAGGGCCAAGGTTGCAGCGCTGCTGCGTTCGATCCGGATCATGCTGCGTTCAAGACGCACAATCCGCTGATCATTGATGCCATTCTTCAGATCGGCAATTGCCCGTGTTGCTTCATCCGCAGTGCTCGCATCCAGTTCCAGCCTGGACAAATTGATATCCAGAATGCCGCTCTCAGTCAAACGCGCTGCTTCACTGCCGGCAGGGCTCAGTCCGGCATTGTCCCTGTAGAAGATTGCAGGCGAGAGGGTTTCTTCGTTGAGTTCGCTGGCGACTTCTTCCACATCAGCAAGCAGAAATTCCTTCTTGCCGGCCAGAAAGCCAGACAAGAGGATACGATCACACAAGGAGTTGATGCGTCGCGGAATACCGCCGCTGGCCTTATGAATGGCCTCGTAGGCCTCGATTTTGAATAAAGGATCACTTGAGAAGCCTGCACATTTCAGGCGGTGCTCGATATAGGCTCGCGTTTCATCGTGATCCATCGGTCCGATGTGGCAGGCAGCGATGACCCGCTGCCGCAACTGTTGCATGTGCGGACTTTGCATGATGTTACGGAATTCCGGCTGCCCGATCAGGAAACTCTGCAACAGAGCCTGCGTTTCGAACTGGAAGTTCGACAGCATGCGCAGCTCCTCGACGGCTTGCGGCGTCAGGTTTTGCGCCTCGTCAACGATGAGCAGGCAACGCTTGCCTTGGCGGGTTACATCGACAAGAAAAGCTTCGAGCGCCAACAGGACATCCGACTTGCCGAGATTTTTGGTACGCACCCCGAACGCGGCGGCCACCATGCGCAGGGTGTCTTCGGCATCGAGTTGAGTACTGACCAGTTGCGCCGCAACAACTTTGTCCGAGTCGAGTTTGTTGAGCAAGCCCCGGACAATGGTCGTTTTCCCTGCACCAACCTCACCCGTAACAACAATAAAACCTTCGTTTTGATGCAGGCCATATTCAAGATAGGCTGTGGCACGCCGATGCTGTTTGCTGCCAAAATAGAAATTTGGATCCGGATTGAGCTGAAACGGCTTGTTGGTCAAGCCATAGAAAGGTTCGTACATAATGGCCGGCTAAAACTGATGCGACAGGACGCCTGTCAGCGCATTCTCGGTATAGGTCGCCGAACCGTCGACCACCACACGTCGAGCACCGAGACCCGCAGTGGTATTCGGACCAAGCCTGGTCGTGAAGTTTACATGCATCAAGTTCTGGGTCGTTTCAAGCGAGGCGCCTCCTCCAGTACCTGTGCTAATCGTGCGGGCAAACGTTCCAGTCAGTGCGGACAGGGCAGTCAATTTGTGTGACCAGTTGATGCTGGCACTGCGCTGGCGAATATTGTTTACAGTTGAAAAGTCTTCGCCGAGAAAGAAATCCGTGCCAATTCCCTGCGAAAGACGCTTCGAATCGCTCTGGCTTGCAGCGAAAGTCACCGTATTTCTGGCGCCCAGAAATGCGACCGACATCTCCCGACGATGCTGGAGCGTGACCCCTGAGGTCAGAAAACC
>JANNNT010000672.1:0-1779 GCA_031398685.1 Rhodocyclaceae bacterium
TTAACCTTCGCCAGCCGGATTCTGTTCAAGTCCGGACAAGTTTTTGCAAGAGCTTGTCCGGTGATTCAGTGTAGGTCGCAGTATAGGTTTTGGTGTAGGTCGCGTGGCGGGAGGGTGTATGGCGCAAAAACCAGGACTGCCGAAGCGGGAACCCCTGACCGCGGCGATTATCTCGTACCTCAAACCGGGGAGGAGCGCGCCGACGCCCAGTGCCCCGGCTTGCGGGTGCGCTGTCTGGCTTCGGGTGCTGCCCGTGCTCGGCCATCGGCCTGCTGTGCAAATCACGCGGCGCGAATTGCAGGAGCAGGTCATGCGGCCCAGATTGGCCAAAGCGCCCCGGGTCGCGACGCAAATGCTGTCGAGGATCCGGTGCGCCTACGCTCACGCCATCGAGCACGGACGGTTACCCGATGAATTCAATTGCCAAAGTTTCCCGTTCGGGGCATTTCAGCTTATGTTTACTGTTAAGGAAGTTATTTCCTGAACGGGAAATTTATCTTGATCTTTGGTGGCTTCTAGCACATAATTTCCCGAACAGTAAACTTCATGAGCAAAACCGTCAATAGCCCAGTCGCGCTGGGCGAAGCGACACGAACCGCGCGCAAGCAACTCGGCCTGACGCAGCCGCAACTGGCATTAGCGGCTGGCGTGGGCGTCCGGTTCATCGTTGAGATGGAAGCCGGGAAACCCACCCTCCGTTTGGAAAACATCCTGCGCGTGCTTCACGCCTTGGGTGGCACGTTGGCGGTGGACGGGCTGCCCGACACCCTCACTAGCAGCGAGGCGACATAAGATGGCCAGGCAGCTTGAAGTCTGGTTGCTCGGTTCGCACATCGGCACGCTGGCGCAGATCGATGGCCGACTGAGCTTTTCGTATTCTGCAGATTGGCTGGCCAGAGCCGCCACCAATCGCGATGGGCCACCGCTATCGCAATCGCTCCCGCTGAGAACGGAGCCCTTCGACGACCGCGCGGCCCGCCCCTTCTTTGCGGGCCTCTTGCCCGAGGGCGACAAGCGCAAGCTGATCGCCCAAGCCCTGCAGGTCTCCCGTCAAAACGACTTTGCCTTGCTCGATGGCATCGGCGGCGAATGCGCCGGTGCCGTTACCCTGCTCGAGCCCGGGCAAACACCCCAAGCGCCCAATGCACCCGACGTCGTGCGCTGGCTCGATGACGCACAACTCCTGCGCCTTCTCGATGAAATGCCTCAGCGCCCGATGCTCGCGGGCGACGAAGGGCTGCGCCTGTCCCTGGCGGGCGCGCAGGACAAACTACCCGTGGTCGCTGACGGTGCCCGCATTGGGTTGCCGCTGTTCGGCTCGCCCAGCACCCATATTCTCAAGCCTCCAATTGCGGGGGTCGACGGCAGCGTGTTCAACGAAGGCTTCTGCATGGCGTTGGCCGGTGCCCAGAAACTGGATGTGGCTGGGGCCAGTATTCAGCAAGTGGGTGAGCGACATTACTTGCTCGTAGAACGTTTCGATCGGCACCATGTCGCCGAAGGACAACGCTGGCAACTGCCACAGCGACTGCACCAAGAAGACTTCTGCCAGGCGTTGGGAGTAGCCCCCGAAACCAAGTATCAAAACGAGGGTGGTCCGGATCTGGCGCAATCATTCGACCTGCTGCGCCGCGCTACACGCCCCAGCGCACCGCACATTCTGAAGCTGCTGGACTTCGTGGTTTTCAACGCACTGATCGGAAACCATGACGCGCACGCGAAAAACTTCTCGCTGCTCTACACCGCTCGGGGCGCCGTTCTGGCGCCGCTATACGATGC
>JANNNT010000673.1:0-8372 GCA_031398685.1 Rhodocyclaceae bacterium
TCTCGATGACCGCGGCTTTCCTGACCATCTATCTGGTGTCCAAGATGGATAACAGCAAGCAGGCTCAACTCGAACGTTCACTCTTCCCGGCGCAGAAGGTGCGCTCGGAAACCGGCCTGGGTGCGGTTACCTCCTCAGGGCACTAATCCAGTAACACACTGCCGCCGATTCGTCGGCAAAAAGGCCCGGAAGCTTCCACTTCCGGGCCTTTTCATTTTGGGTCGCCGAGTCGCTCAGAACAGGCTGGTCAACGCGTTCCTGTCGCGGGCTTTCAACTTCTCCAGCCCCTTGAGCGCCTCCTGGGTGCAACCATGGGCCTGACCATGGGCAAAATAACGATCCAGTGTTTCCGCCAGCGGGTAGTGCGTCTCTTGCCACTGCTCCCTGAACATCGTTTCGGTCAGTCGTTCGCAGGCGAGATTTCCGGCCCTGAAACGGACAAAAACGACTGTCTTGCCGTCACGTCGGGTGACAATGGCTGTTTGGTGCTGTGCGTTGGTAACGATCATGTCGGCATCGTACCAGTTTCCTGGCCTCGGGAAGTCGATCGCCAGGCACTCGGCCTTGCCGATTTCAGCGTTTCTCGGCGTCGTTCCGGCGGTGCAGTATCTCCTGTTCATTCTGCCGCGCCGGACGCTGGCGCTCGGCTTGGTGGCGTTGAATCCGCGCGTCCGGGCGCGCTTGTTCGGCTGGACGGTGAACCTCGCGTGGTGCCGGTGCGGGTCTTTCAACACGCGGGGGAGGGGGCTGTGGACTTGGCCGCTGCACTGGCTCGGCGCGGATTTCCCGTGCTTGCTGGCGCTGGGTTGGTTCGATGTTCCGGTGACGCTCCTGAACGCGCTGTGCGACGGGTTCGGGTCTGGGCTGAGTGGCCGGGCGCACGACTTCAGATCGGGGTCGTTCGTTTCGTTGAATGATGACCGCTTGAGGCGTTGGCGCCGGCTGCGAAGGTGCGACATCCCGGTTTCTCGGGATGGTCGGAGCGGCAACAACCGGCGCTGGCCGGTCGCGATCCGGGCGGGCGAAGGTGTGGTCCCGGCGATCCGGCCGGTTCCGCGTCTCAGTGGGTGGTGGTGACTGAGGTGCGGTCATCGGGGCAGGAGCTTCCTGGCGGCGAGGTTCAACTCGCTCAACTCTGGCCTGCGGCGCGGGGCGCCCGACTTCGGGCCGCGGTCGCTCGTTTCGTTGATTGGTGACAACAGGGGTTTGAGGCGCTGGTTGTGAAGGCGTGACATCGATGTTTCGCGGTGCTGACGGAGTGGCTACAGCCGGGGTTCGTTGCTCGCGATCCGGGCGATTGAATGCCGGGTTTCGACGCTCTTGCCGATGCCGCGATTCAACCCGTGGCGCGGCCTGCGGCCCGGCGACGGGCGCAGTAGCGCGGATGGGCTGATCGCGCAATGTACGATGATCCCTGGGCGATAAGGCTTCTGCAGCGACCGAACGGCGATGGGTGACCACGTCGGCCGGGACGAAAGTCACGGCCCGGGGCATTCCGCGATGGGAATACCGTGTTTTCTGAACCACCGCCTGCGGGTTGTTGACGATGCTTGTCACGTTATTGATGTGTGTGACGTGGGTGATGTTGATGTTGCGGATATGCTTCGCGCTGCTGCGATAGGCCGGGATATAGACCTCGCGGGGAGCGAGCGGAAACCAGCCCACCGCAGGTCTTGAACCGATGGCGATCGATACGCCGATGCCCGGCGATCCGATCCACGCCACCATGGCCGGCGCGTACACCGGTCGTGCCACCCGCTTTCCCGGAACCCAGCCCCAGGCGCCGTGGTGATGAACCCAGCGACCGTAGTGGAAGGGGGCAAAGCCCCACGGCTCATTGCCAACCCAGGTCCAGCCCCAGGGAGCGACCCACGCCCAGTGGCCGCTTCGGAAGGGGGCCCAGCCGGCAGTGACCACGCGTGGGGTCCAGATGGCGCCGTATTCGGGCGTTTCCGACCAGTGGCCGTAAGCGTCGAGATCTTCGGCCCCGGTCATTTCGGGCGAAACGTAGCGGGTGTAGGTCCTTGCCGCCGGGCGTTGGTCACGTGCCGCACTCCATTGAGTGAAATCGTCGTTGGGGGCGGTCGACAGGCGGTAGCGGGTCTGTCCATCCTGCCAGAAGCGGGCGTTTTGTCCGGCGCCGATGTCGAGTTCGCTGTCGCTGTTTTCAAAATGCAGGCTGCCGTGGTACGCGCTACCGCTTGAACCATCGGCGTCGCTGTCGAAGCGGTAGATTCCGCTGCTGCGCGGGGTGAATTTCCCGTTGGGCGTTTCCATTACGAAGTCGCGCGCCGCGTCAGGCGACGACAGTTTGACGATGGATCGCCCCTTGTCGAGATAAAGGCGAACCTGTTCGTCGTCAATCCGGTCAAGCTCCAGCCGGCTTCCCGAGTCGAGCCGTACGGTTATCGAACCGATCTGGATTTCGGTGCGCGACCCGGCGTCGGTGGTCAGGACATCGCCGCTGGTGAGCGGCTGATTGAGCGGGGCATCAAGCGATTCGCCAGTGTCCGCGTTGTACAGATTAACGCTGCCGGATATCAGGCCGATGCGGCCAATACGTCCAGCCGGGTCGGCTTGAGCCGGCGCCGCAAGAAAAAGCGTACAGGCCAGCAGTGCGAGCAAGGCGTACCCGCGGTGCGGGAAGAAACGTGAGTGGTGCATAGGTGACCGTCCAGTTCAGAGTGGCATTCAATCCGCCGGTAAAGCGGATAACGCCCGAGGCGGTGCATCGTCTGACGGCGGAAACACTTTGTTGCACTATTGATCAGGACGAAGTCGGGCCTAGCCGGGGGGCGTGGCCGTGATTCGTTCCGGAGTCGAGCTGCGCGGCAGCAAAGGCATCTTCAATCGGGATGCCACGGAAGCCACTATCGAAGCGCGTCTCAAAGCCTGCTATCCGCCATCCGAAATCGGCTCAAGCAGCGCGGCCAGATCGGCGTCGCTGAACTTGACGCTGCCTTCGTGATCTGCCGAAAGAATTCCGGCGGCGAGTTCGGCTTTTTTCTCTTGCAGGGCAAGGATTTTCTCCTCGATGCTGCCGGCCACAACGAGTTTGTAGACGAACACCTTTTTGCTCTGGCCAAGGCGGTGGGCGCGGTCGGTGGCCTGGTTCTCGACCGCCGGGTTCCACCACGGGTCGTAGTGGATGACCGTATCGGCAGCGGTCAGGTTGAGACCGGTGCCGCCGGCTTTCAGGCTGATCAGGAAGATCGGCACGTCGCCGGCTTGGAAGCGGCGGATCGGCGTTTCGCGGTCGGTGGTGCTGCCGGTCAGGGTGACGAAATCGAGCTTGCGTTGCGTCAGTTCGTCCGCGATCAGGTCGAGCATCGAGGTGAATTGCGAGAAGAGCAGTACGCGCCGGCCTTCCTCGACCATTTCGGGCAGCATGTCCATCAGCAGATCGAGCTTGGCGTGCTCCTCGACCTTTTTGGCGGCGTCGATCTTGACCAGGCGCGGGTCGCAGCACACCTGGCGCAGCTTGAGCAGGGCGTCGAGGATGACGATCTGGCTGCGCGCAAAACCTTTGGCGGCGATTTCTTCGCGCACGCGGGCGTCCATCGCGCTGCGCACCGTCTCGTACAGGTCGCGCTGTCCGCCTTCGAGTTCGACTGTGCGAACGATGATGGTTTTCTCCGGCAGCTCCTTGGCCACGTCGTCTTTCTTGCGCCGCAGCATGAAAGGTTTGATCCGGCGGGCGAGGAGGGCGCGGCGCAGGGTGTTGCCCTGTTTCTCGATCGGCGTGCGCCAGGTGCTGGTGAAGTGTTTGGAGTCACCGAGGAAACCGGGCATGAGAAAGTCGAACAGCGCCCACAGCTCGCCGAGGTGGTTTTCCAGCGGCGTTCCGGTCAGGCACAGGCGATGCGCGGCGCGGAACTGGCGCACCGCCTGTGAGGCCTGGCTGGCGGCGTTCTTGATGGTTTGCGCTTCGTCGAGAATGAGCAGGTGGTAAGCGTGCGCGGCAAGGGTTTCCTGGTCGCGCCAGAGCAGCGGGTAGGTGGTCAGGCAGATATCGTGTTCGGGGATGGCGGCAAAACGTTCGGCGCGGTTCGGCCCGTGCAGCGAGAGCACGGTCAGACCAGGGGCAAAGCGCTCGGCTTCACGCTTCCAGTTGAAGACCAGCGAGGTCGGCATGATGATCAGTGAGGGCTTGTCGAGGCGCCCGGCTGCTTTCTCGGTGAGCAGGTGGGCGAGCGTTTGCGCCGTTTTGCCGAGGCCCATGTCGTCGGCCAGAATGCCGCCCAGCTGGTTCTCGCTCAGATACTGCAGCCAGCCGAGCCCGTCGAGCTGATACGGGCGCAAGGTCAGCGCCAGGCCGTGCGGAGGGCTGGCCGTGTGCGTGCTGCCGGCGCCCTGCAGGCGGCGCGCCAGTTCGCTGGCGGCGTGGCTGCCGTGCAGTGTCCAACCCGGCAGCTCGCCCAGGGTGGCGAGCCGCGCGGCATCGGCGCGCGGCAGGCGCAGGGTCGCGGACCCGGCCGGGCCGTCGAACAGGTCGATCAGCGTGCGCGCCAGCGGTTTGATGCGTTCGGCGGCAATGCGGATGCGCCCGCCGTGCGGGCCGATCAATTCGATCTGTTCGTCGTCGGCAATGCTGGCGATGCGCGCGCCGTCCAGCCAGCGCCCGTCGCTGCGAAACAGGCTGTGCAGCAGCGGCGCCAGCGGCAGGCGTTGGCCGTCGACGACGATGCCCATGTCCAGTCCGAACCAGCCGGCTTCGCTCTCGGTGAGTTCAGCGTCCCAGGACTCGACGCTGAGGACGTGATGGCGGAAATCGCTGGCTACGATCACCTGCCAGCCGGCCGCGCGCAATTTTGGCGCGATGTCGCCGGAGAAACGGGCCCAGTCGGCTTCACTTTCCAGCCCGTAAGCGGCCGGGGCGAAACCGGCGGAAACAGAAACACAGCCCGGCGCTACCGCCTCGAAACCGAGGCTGGCGAGAAAGTCAAGTTGCGCTTTTTCTTGCTCGGGTTGGCGCATGATGCGCACGGTTTCGCCGCCGCTGACCGTAACGTAGTCTTGCGGATCGTGGGCCGACATCAGCGCCTCGCCGTAGGAGAAATCGATTTCGGCGTAGTCGTAATAGCCATTGTTGAAGGTGCCGGTGTACTTGCGATGCTTGTAGACCGCCCAGCAGCGCAGCGAATGCAGGGTGATGATCGGCGCCAGCGGCGCGTCGATTTCACGTAAGCGGTTGGCCGCCTCGGCGTCAGGTGGCGGGATGTCGGGCGCCAGTTCGGCCAGCGCATTGACGATCAGCGGCAAGTCAATGGTTTCCAGCGGCGGCAGGCGAAACAGGGCATCGAGCAGGGCCGGGGCGGTACTGGTTTCAACCGGGCCGGCTTCACCGGCTGCCGGATCGATGTACCAGGGCGGTTCGAGAAAGAGCAGGATGCTGGACGGCGGCCGGGTGACCAGGTGCGGGACAATCTGCTGGCGCGTGTTGGTCTGCCAGGTGATGTCGCTACAGCGCGCCGGGCCGGCACGCAACGGCTTGAGCGTAGCGTTGTGCGGTTTGTCCATTTCCGGGCAGTAGTAGCAGCGCCCGCTGGCGAGGGCCGCGGCCAGCAGCGGGGCGCCGAACTTGCCGGACAACTGGGCGCTGTCGCCCAAATACCCTTTGCCGCAGATCTTCAACATCAAACGGAAGACGTCAAGGTCGCTGTCGTCGGTAAATTGTGGCGACGTCAGCAGGGCGCGTTCGGCATTGCTCCATTCCGCGGTGCTGCGTTTTTCCGGGGAAACGGGGTCGATGCGACCCTTGACGGTTCTGAGGATGAACTCCCGATAATAGGTGGAGTGGCCGACGAGGTAATAAATTGCCTGCGTGGCCTTGGCTTTGGCTTTTGGCCTTTTGGCCGCAGACTGGCTGGCTTTGCGTAGCGACTCCACCCAGAGCAGCAGACCGGGGTTGACGGACGGGGTTCGCGGGGTAGTCGATGAGGATGCGCGCTGTTCGAGCATGAAGAGCAAAGCAGCGGCGGCGTGCCGGCAGGAAACCCCCACTGAGCAACTGCACTCGCTGTCGATGCTCAGACAGGTTTTGCCTTTGATCTCGAGTTCGTCAAAAAAAATATCGAGCACGATGTGGGTCGAACCCGTACTCCGGAGCTCGCACCGCATGTGATCTTCGCCTGCCTCAACCTTGGCAATGCTCTCGATCAAGCCCGGCGCGGCGCGCAACTCGCGCTCCTCGAAATTGTCATTGACATCTTGCAGCGTGTAGCGTTGGGTCGGCTGGAGCATTGCGAGAACCTCAGGTACAGGCGTTGAGTGGCAAAAGCACGGTAAAAAAAACGGCGCCGTAGCGCCGTCTTTCGCGCATCGGCGAACTATTCCTCAAGCATTACGCTGGTGTAAACCTCTTGTACGTCGTCAAGGCTTTCAAGAACATCGATCAGTTTCTGCATGCGCACGGCGTCCTCGCCGGTCAGTTCGGTTTCGTTCTCGGCTTTCATCGTTACCTGCCCGAACTCGGCGGTAAAGCCGGCGGCTTCCAGCGCTTCCTTGATGGTCAGGTAGTCGTACGGCGGGGTGATGACTTCGATCGAGCCGTCATCATTGGTCAGCACATCATCGGCGCCGGCCTCGATGGCCACGTCCATCAGTGCCGCTTCGTCGGTGCCCGGGGCAAAGAGCAGTTGACCGCAGTGCTTGAACAGGAAAGCCACGCAACCATCGGTGCCCATGTTGCCGCCGTACTTGTTGAAGGCGTGGCGCACCTCGGCGACGGTGCGCGTGCGGTTGTCGGTCAGGCAATCGACCATCACGGCGGCGCCGCCGATACCATAACCTTCGTAGCGTATTTCAATGTAATCGACGCCTTCGAGTTCGCCGGTGCCCTTCTTGATGGCATTGTCGATCTTGTCTTTGGGCATGTTGACGCCCTTGCCCTTATCGACGGCCAGACGCAAGCGCGGGTTGAAGCCGACTTCGCCACCACCCATCTTGGCGGCGACGGTGATTTCCTTGGCAATCTTGGAAAAAGTGGCGCCGCGCTTCTCATCCTGGCGACCTTTACGGTGCTGGATATTGGCCCATTTGGAGTGTCCGGCCATGCTAACCTCGTCTTTAAACTGTGTTTGCGCAACTCTGATCGGCGGGGTGCCTGAATTACAAAGAATGCTGCAAATGGTTGATAATAAAGCCGAGCATTTTAGCACTTCAGCCCCATTCTTCCCGCTCTATTCCTTTATTCGGAGTCGCTGATGATTGAATCCCTTGTTGTTGCCAGGCATGAACAAATCGACCTTGGCCTGTTGCCGGCGCTGGCCAATCGCCACGGCCTCATCACCGGTGCCACCGGCACCGGCAAGACGATCACCCTGCAGGTTCTCGCCGAGCGCTTTTCGAGCATTGGCGTCCCGGTTTTCATGGCCGACGTCAAAGGCGATCTTTCAGGACTTTCTGCACTCGGCGTCGACAGCCCGAAGCTCAAGCAACGCCTGGAGTCGCTTGGCATCAGCGACTGGGCGCCGGCGAAGTTTCCGGCGACGTTCTGGGACGTGGCCGGGGAACAGGGGCATCCGGTACGCGCCACGATTTCGGACATGGGTCCGATCCTGCTGGCACGCCTGCTCAACCTCAACGACACGCAGGCCGGCGTGCTGCAACTGGTGTTCAAGATCGCCGACGACAACGGCCTGCTACTGCTCGATCTCAAGGATCTGCGCACCATGGTCCAGCATGTCGGCGAGCATGCCAGGGAATTTACGACCGAATACGGCAACGTTTCGGCGGCGTCGATCGGCGCCATCCAGCGCGGCTTGCTGACGCTCGGCGAGCAGGGCGGCGATACCTTCTTCGGCGAGCCGATGCTCGACATCAACGACCTGATGCAAACCGATGACGGCAAGGGCATCGTCAATATTCTGGCCGCCGACACGCTGATGTCGTCGCCACGTCTGTATTCGACCTTTCTGCTCTGGCTGCTTTCCGAACTGTTCGAGCAACTGCCTGAAGTCGGCGACATGGACAAGCCGAAGCTGGTGTTCTTCTTCGACGAAGCGCATCTGCTGTTCAACGAAGCGCCGCCGGCGTTGCTGGAGAAGATCGAACAAGTCGTGCGCCTGATCCGTTCGAAAGGCGTTGGCGTCTATTTTGTGACGCAGAACCCGCTCGATATTCCCGATACCGTGCTTGGCCAACTCGGCAACCGGGTACAGCACGCCTTGCGCGCCTTCACGCCGCGCGACCAGAAGGCGGTAAAGACCGCGGCCGATACCCTGCGCGCCAATCCGGCCTTCGATGCGGCGGCGGCGATTACCGAACTTGGCGTCGGCGAAGCGCTGCTTTCCTTCCTCGACGAGAAGGGGCGGCCGACTATCGTCGAGCGCGCCTTCATCCTGCCGCCGGCCTCGCGCATCGGCCCGCTG
>JANNNT010000704.1:0-2362 GCA_031398685.1 Rhodocyclaceae bacterium
CAGCGGCCAGCCCATGCGGGGGAGAATCTTCGGCAACAAGATATACCGCCACGCTTGGGATCGGTTGTAACCGAGCGAGCGCGCTACCGTCATCTGCCGCGAAACCACGTGTTCGCCAAGCACGGCACCGAGCGCCCAAAGCAGGAACCAGCTTTCCTTGATGGCCAGTGCCAGCGCCAGACTCAGACCAAAGGGATCCTGCACCACCACCCATCCCGGCGGACTTGCCCAGCCGACGGCCTGCGCAACAAGACGCGCCAGCCAGCCCGATGGTGAGAGCAGAAAAAACAGGCCCACGGCAAAGGCCGCATGCGGAATTGCCAACAGGATTGGCAGCCGGTGTTGCAGGCTCAACCATGCACGTTCCGGATAGATCTGCATCGCAATAGCGCCGGCCATCAGGAGCGCGAAAGCAGTACCTAACCCAGTGGAAATGAGTGTGGCAAGCAATGCCTGCGGCCATTCGGGATTGACCCACAGCTGCTGCCCTATCCCGGGCGACAGCCCGGGCGCCAAAGCCCAGTACAGGCCAGGCAGCAGCGGCGCAAAGACCAGTGCCAAGCCGGCCACGGCCAGCCATGCCATGGTCGGGCGGTAGACGCGAGACCATGGCCGCTGCACGGTGCGCACCGTGTGTTTTAACGCGTGCCGTAGCGTCGCAACCACTCGGCCTCCAGGGCGTCAACCCAGCTGGCGTGAGGCTCGGCCAGGGTGACGACCGGTTCGGCCAGGGCCCCGGGCGCACGCGTGTTCATCGCCGCGCGAAGCGGCTCCGGCAACTTGCCCTGATCGAGCACGCTGCCATCGCCCCAGACCGCGATGTCCGCTTTGCGGGCTTGTGCATCGGGAGACAGCAGGAAGTTGGCAACAACCTGTGCGCCCGCCTTGGCCTTGGCATTGACGGGAATCGCCAGAAAGTGAACGTTGCCGATGGTGCCGCCGGCGAAGCCGAAACTGTAGGCTGTAGGGGGCAACTGCCTGCTTGCGATCAGGTTGGCCGCCTCGTTGGGGTTGAAGGTGAGCGAAAGCTTGAGTTCGCCATCGGCCAGCATGCGGTGCATTTCGGCGGCGCTGGCCGGAAAGGCCTTGCCGTTACGCCACAGGGCGGGATGCAGCTGATCGAGGAAAGGCCAGAGCGGCGCGGTCACGCGCTTGATTGCTTCCGGCGTAACTGGCTGTTGCAGTGCGGCGCCATCCGGCGAAAGCTCCAGCAACACTTGCTTGACGAACGTCGTGCCATGAAAGTCTGGCAGCTTGGGATAAGTCACGCGCCCCGGATTGGCCTTGGCAAAGGCCAGGAGTTCGTTCGCCGAACGCGGCGGAGCAGGTGTCACGGCCTTGTCGGCGATGAAAGTGAGTTGTGCCGTTCCCCAGGGTGCTTCCATTCCGTCCGTAGAAACGGAGAAATCAACACGGACGGGCTTGGTCTGATCGACAAACGGCCAGTTCGGCAGGTTTTCAGCCCAGGGCCCGAACAACAGCCCGGCTTGCTTGAGGTTCTTGAAGTTCTCGCCATTGACCCACATCAAATCGACAGAGCCCTTTTCATTGCGTCCGGCCTGAAGCTCCGTCTGAACGCGTTTTACGACCTCGGCCGCATCCGTGACTTTCACATGTTTGACGGTCACCCCATAGCGTTGATGAACGGCGTCGGCCGCCCAGGCGATGTAGGCGTTGGTCGCTTCACTTCCACCCCAGGCGTTAAAGTAAACCGTTTGCCCCGTCGCGGCGGCTTCGACTTTTTTCCAGTCGGCTTGTGCCAATGCGCTTGAAGCAAGGGAAACGGCGATCACCGCTAGCAAGATTTTGTTCTTCATTTTTTCTCCGATGAATATTCCGTACGGGCAGGCTGACATGATAATTGCAGATGGCTAAAGCAGCAGGGCAATCAAACCGGTCCATCCGGTCTGGTGCGAAGCGCCTGCCCCACGCCCCGTGTCTCCATGGAAATATTCGTGGAACAACAGATAGTCGCCGAAATTGGGGTCGGCTTGCCGCTTGCCATTTTCGGCGAATACCGGTCGACGGCCGTCGGGTTGACGAAGAAATAGTCGTTTCAGGCGTTCTTTCAGTTCATCGGCAACCTGATCCAGAGTCATAAAATTACCTGACCCGGTGGTGCATTCGATCTTGAAGTCGTCACCGTAATAGTGGTGAAAACGCCTGAGCGATTCGATAATCAGGAAATTGACGGGCATCCAGATCGGGCCGCGCCAGTTGGAATTCCCGCCGAGAAGGCCGGACTCCGATTCGCCCGGCACATAGCTCACCGTCAACACCTGGTCTCCGTAAGAAAATGAGTAGGGGTGGTCCTGGTGATGTCGAGACAATGCCCGAATGCCATAGCGCGAAAGAAACTCGG
>JANNNT010000726.1:0-6174 GCA_031398685.1 Rhodocyclaceae bacterium
ATTGCTGGCCGCCGCCCGTGCCTGGGCGTTCATCGACGGACGTAACATGGTCCTGCCGGAAGACGTGCAGGCGGTCCTGCCCAGCGTCGCCTGCCACCGGCTACGCCTGGTGAACAGTGCCAATCATGCGCGCCCCGAAGACATTGCCAACCTGATCCACGCCACACCTGTTGTCTGATGCCCATCGTCCAGCAGCTTCAGCACTGGCTGTTTCGTTTTGGCCGTGACGAACAGCTGCCCATCGTCCCCACCCAGCGCCGAATATTCATCGTCCCGACACGTACCGGGTTCCTGTTCAGCGCCGTGCTTTGTCTCATGTTGACGGGTGCCATCAATTACAACCTGAGTCTCGGCCATGCGCTGGTTTTTCTGCTTGCCGGTCTGGGTCTCGTGGCGATGGTGCATACCTTTCGCAACCTGATTGCCTTGCGCCTCACCCCGGGGCGTGTCGAGCCCGTTTTCGCCGGAGAAATCGCAAGTTTCCAGATGTATCTGGAAAACACGCATCGACACGCTCGCCGTTCGCTCGACCTCGCCTTTGGCCAACATGAACGTGTCAGCCTCGACATTCCGGGTCGAATGCAAGCCATGGTCACCATCGGCTGTCCGGCGCCAAATCGCGGCCGCCTTGACCCCGGCCGCATCACCTTATCGACACGCTACCCGCTCGGCCTGTTTCACGCCTGGAGCTACCCGCATCCACGGCTTTCCTGTCTCGTCTATCCGAAGCCGATCGAGACGCCGCTTCCACCACCCTCCTCCGTATCGCACACCGGGCAGCGGCATGGCGACAACGGACAGGAGGACTTCACCGGCCTGCGCCTGCGCCAGCCGAACGACTCGCCGCGTCACATCGCCTGGAAAGCCATAGCGCGCGACATCGACAATCGCCCATTGCTGATCAAGCAGTTCGCCGGTGGCGCGGCCGAAGAACTGTGGCTCGATTTGTCGTTGATAGCGGCCGACAGCACGGAAACAAGACTCTCGATACTCGCCGGCTGGGTCATCGCGGCCGAGCGAATGCAACTCCGTTACGGGCTGCGCCTGCCCGGCCGCGAACTCGCGCCGGGTCAGGGGAACGCCCATCGTGACGCCTGCCTTGAAGCCCTGGCTTTGTATGGCGAAAAAGACCACTAAACCACCCACCCGGTCACCCGTGTTGCTTGAACACGGCGCCATTCCGTGGCTACTGGCCGTGGCGGTGGCCACCGCTGCACCGCACGCCAGCCACCAGCCCCTGTGGCTGTCACTGCTGGTCGCCAGCGTACTTCTCTGGCGCATCTGGCTATGGCATGAGCACGCCCCGCTACCCGCCCGCGGGCTATTGCTGCTGCTCGTTGTTGCAAGTGTTGGCGGGATCGGCTGGGAATTCCGCACCCTGTTCGGGAGAGATTCGGGCGTCGCCCTGCTGGTTTTGTTCATGGCGTTAAAACCGATGGAAATGCGCACGCGACGCGATTCCATGGTCGTTGTCATGCTCGGATTCTTCCTGCTGCTCACCCATTACTTCTACTCGCAAAGCATCCCGACCGGGCTGTGGTTGTTCGGCGCCGCCACCTTGCTCACCGCCACGCTCATCCGCCTGTACGGCGGTGCCCAGCCCGTAGGCGACATCCTGCGTTACGCCGCTCTCCTGCTCGCACAAGCCGTCCCCTTCATGCTGATCGTTTTCCTGCTCTTTCCGCGCGTTCAGGGCCCGCTCTGGGGATTGCCGCAGGATGCGCATTCCGGGCTCACTGGCCTGTCCGACCGGATGTCGCCGGGTTCGCTGAACAACCTGATCCAGTCCGGCGCGATTGCCTTTCGCGTTCAGTTCTCCGATGGCCTGCCGGAAAAATCACGCCTTTACTGGCGCGGCCCGGTTCTCATCGACTACGACGGCGAAACCTGGCGGGCACGCCCGACTTACCTCCCGACGCAGGGAAAAGCACCGGCCATCGAGGCAGGAAGCAAAAGCTACAGCTACGTCACCACGCTCGAGCCGCACAACCAGCGCTGGTTGCTGGCGCTCGACCTGCCGGTAAAACTGCCGGCGGAAAGCACGCTCACCGCCACCTTTGAAACACGGGCCAGAACACCCGTTCAGAACCGCGCACGCTACGCGTTCACGTCGTCACCCGATTTCGTTGTCAACCGGCAGGAAGCACCGGCCATCCTGCAACAGGCGCTGCGCCTGCCGCCCGGACTCAACCCGCGCACCCGCGAACTGGCGGTGGAATGGCAAGCGCAATTCAAGTCGCCGGAGATGATCTCCAATGCCGCATTGCGCTTCTTCCGCCAGGAATCCTTTTTTTACACCCTGCAACCTCCGCTGCTCGGCCAGCACGCCGTCGATGATTTCCTCTTTACAACCCGGCGCGGATTCTGCGAACACTATGCCTCGGCCTACGTCGTCCTCATGCGTGCCGCCGGCGTTCCGGCACGCGTGGTGGCGGGTTATCAGGGCGGCGAAATCAATCCGGTCGACGGCTACCTCACCGTACGCCAGTCCGACGCCCACGCCTGGGCCGAAATCTGGCTGGCCGAAAAAGGCTGGATTCGTGTCGACCCGACCGCTGCCGTCGCCCCATCGCGTATCGAACAGGGCATTGAAGCCGCGCTGCCCGCCGGCGACCCCTTGCCGGCGCTGATTCGCATCGACGCCGACTGGCTGCGCGATCTGCGCAACCGCTGGGAAGCGACGAACAATGCCTGGAATCAATGGGTGCTCGGGTACAATTCGCAGCGGCAGCGCGAAGTACTCTCAAGGCTGGGGCTCAGCGAACCGGATTGGCGCAACATGACGGCCGCGCTGGCACTACTCAGCGCAATTGCGTTACTGATCGTCACGCTGTGGACGCTCTATCAGCGCACGACGGCAACACCCGCACAGCACGCCTGGCGAAACTTCTGCGCCAAGCTCAAGCGACTGGGCATGACCCGTGCAGACTGGGAAGGACAACTCGATTTTGCCCGGCGGGTCGCGCGCGAACGGCCGGAACTCGGCACCTTGAGCCGGGAGGCCGCTGGCCACTTTGCCGACCTGCACTACGGCACCGGCAAACCGGAGCAACTGCACAGATTAAAGGAATGCACGCGGCGACTGAGCCGACTGCAATCGTCATCACGGAGAAAAACGAATTGAAAAAAACACTTAGCGCCCTGTTGATCGGGCTACTGGCCGGGCTGCTCCCAATCAACAGTCACGCCGGCAAGGCTCCAAACCAGCCAGAGCCCTTCAGTGCAGCCCCCGAAGTACGCGCCTTCATCCTCGAGATGCACGAACACCATGGATTCGACGTGGCCCACCTGACGCGCCAGTTCGCCGGCATCCATTCCAACAGCACCGTGCTGCGGGCCATCCAGCCAGCCGCTGTGCCTGAACAGCAACGTTCGTGGCAGCGTTATCGCGAGCGTTTCGTTAACGAACGACGGCTCAGCAGTGGCCTCCGCTTCTGGCAGGAAAACGGCGCCGAACTGATACGTGCCGAAGCCATCTACGGCGTACCGCCGGAAATCATCGTCGCCATCATCGGCGTCGAAACCGAATACGGCCGCAACATGGGCAAATTCACCGTTCTCGAGGCGCTGGCCACGCTTGCGTTCGCCTATCCGCCACGTGCCGATTTTTTCCGCAGCGAACTCGAACAGTTCCTGCTCATGGCGCGTGAAAACGGCGTCAGCCCGCTGGAGATCAAGGGTTCGTATGCCGGCGCCATCGGCATCCCGCAATTCATGCCGAGCAGCCAGCGCCGCTACGCCGTGGATTTCGACGGCGACGACAAAATCGACCTGCGCGGCAGCACCACCGACGCCATCGGCAGCGTTGCCCGTTTTCTGACCATGCACGGCTGGCAAGCCAAGGCACCGGTTGCCATCCCGGCCAGCGTGGAGGGTGACCCGTTAGCGCTGATCGCGGCAGGGTTCAAACCCGCCCAGCCCTTGCAAGAACTGTTGAAGCAAGGCGTTAGCGCGCTCAATAACTCCGAGCGATTGGTCGAACAGGCGAGCACACAAGCCGCCGCACTGATCGACCTCGTCACGCCTGATCAACCGACAGAATACTGGATTGGTTTTGACAACTTCTACGTCATCACGCGCTACAACCGCTCGAGTTTCTACGCCATGTCGGTGTTTCAGCTCGCCGAAGCGCTGCGTGAAGCACAGAGCGTGAAAACAGAATAGCGGAACACCATTCAGCGCCGCAACTCGGCAACAAAGTCGTAATAGTCGCTGCGGCACCAGGTATGGGTGATTTCTACGGCGCGGCCATCGTCGAGGTAGCCGACTCGGGTGATGAATAGCAGCGCCTGCCCGAGCGGGATGGCCAGCAGTTCGGCTTGCCGTGCTGTCGCGTTGGCCGCACGGATGTGCTGCAGGGCGCGAACCGGCACCGAATTTCGCTCGGCGAGGTAGGTGTAGAGAGAATCCTTCACTGCTTCGGGGTCCGGCACGATGCTGGTCGGCAAAGCGCTTGCTTCATAAGCCATCGGAGTTTCGTCCGCCAGACGCACGCGCTCCAGCCGCGCCACGCGCGCACCGGGCGACAGTCCGAGCGCCACCATTTCCTCCGTCATTGCCGCACCGACGACGCGCCGTATCCAGCGCGAGCGTGGCACGAAGCCCCGCTGCTTCAGTTCTTCGGTAAAGCTGGTCAGACGAGTCAGCGGCTGCTCCAGCATCGGTGCGATGTAGTTGCCCGAGCCGTGACGGCGCACGATCAGCCCGTCGTCCACCAGCGCGCCGATGGCTTTGCGCGCAGTCACCCGCGAAATGCCTAGCTTTTCGGCCAGCATGCGCTCCGAGGGTAGCGCATCGTCAACGCTGAATCGGCGCTCCCGGATCAAGCGCGCCAGCCCGTTGCGAACCTGCAGGTAAAGGTGGGGTGATGCCGCCGGGTCGAGACCGAGTTCGGTGACCAGGGCATCGGTTGCGAGAGGGTCGGTTGTGTTGCTCGACATGGGCACCGTGGCAGTGATAAGTAATGGGTGATAGTGCGGCCCGTCATGATACCACTGCGCTATCTCCTCTTTGCCGTCGATGGCAAACACGTGTTCACGATGATGCCATGCGCGTGAAAGTTGGGCCACCAGCAACCGGTGCGGACACCGGCGCTGATGACTCGGCCTTGATTACGTCCTGACGACGTCACTCCCAAGCAGTTTGCGCATGGCCGCCGCAACCAGCTCGGCTTTCGGTCCGATAATGATTTGGACATTATGGCTATCAAGCCTGATGATACCATTGGCACCGGTACGCCTGGCAGCGGCTTCGTCTACTTTGGCAGTATCCTTCAGCGTCAGGCGCAAACGGCTGATACACGCGTCGACGTCGGATACGTTGTCAGCGCCTCCAATCACATTCAGGTAAGCCTGAGCAAGATTTTCGGTTTCGCTGCCACCGGCAACCGGCACAAAACGTTTTACTTCCTGAGTGGATGGAACGATCTCTTCATCTTCACGTCCCGGAGTCTTCAGGTTCATCGCCTTGATCACGAAGGAGAACGAGAAGTAGTAGATCGCGAAGAACACCAAACCTTGCACAATCAGCATGAACCAGTTGACGGCCAGCGGATTACGCGCGGACAGCACCATATCGACCAGACCCGCACTGAAACCGAAGCCGGCAATCCAGTGCATCTGAGCGGCGATGAAGACCGAGATACCGGTCAGCAAGGCGTGCATTAGATAGAGCAATGGGGCCACGAACATGAACGCAAACTCGATCGGCTCGGTCACCCCAGTGAAGAAGGAAGCGAAACCGGCGGCCATCATCAGCGAAGCAACCCGAGCTTTGTTTTCCGGCTTGGCCGCGTGATAGATCGCCAGGCCAGCGCCTGGCAAACCAAACATCATGATCGGGAAGAAACCGGCCTGATACATGCCGGTCACACCCAGCACCGCCTTGCCATCCGCCAGCGACTTGGCGCCAGCCAGGAAGTTCGGGATGTCATTGATGCCCGCCACGTCGAACCAGAATACGCTGTTCAGCGCGTGGTGGAGACCCACGGGGATCAGCAGACGGTTGAAGAAGGCGTAAATGCCGGCCCCCACCGAACCCTGGCTAACAATGGATTCGCCGAAACTGACCAGACCACTGTAAATGGGCGGCCAGATCGCCATCAACGCGAAGGAGACGAAAATCATCACCACGGACGTGATGATCGGCACGAGGCGACGACCGGAGAAGAAAGCC
>JANNNT010000095.1:0-2974 GCA_031398685.1 Rhodocyclaceae bacterium
TCAGGGTTTGATGACCGTTCCAAGACGGTCGCGCTTCCAAATGCCTTGAACAGTCAAGGCATTACTCGGCCCGCAAGGCGTCAACCGGGTCGAGTCTTGCCGCCCGGCGGGCGGGCAGGACGCCGGCCAGCAGGCCGATGACGATGGCAATGGCTTCGGCGAAGAGCACGAAGCTGATCGGCGTCTTGACCGGCAGTGCCGGCACCAGCAGATGAATCAGTTGGGCCAGACCGAAACCGAGGACCAGCCCGACGAAGCCACCGAGCGCGGAGAGGGCAACGGCCTCGCCAAGAAAGAGGCCGAGAATGGTATTGCGCGGCGCGCCGAGCGCCACCAGCAGGCCGATTTCACTGGTGCGTTCGGTGACGGCAATGGTCATGATGGTGACGATGCCGACGCCGCCGACCAGCAGTGAAATGCTGCCCAGTGCGCCGACGGCCATGGTCAGCACGTCGAGAATGTTGGACAGCGTGCGCAGCATGTCTTCCTGCGTCGTGATGGTGAAGTCCTCGCGCCCGTGGCGCGACTTCAGCGTGGCGATGATCGCTTCACTAATGCGTGCGGCCGGAATGCCTTCCTCGTAGGAGAGGTCGATCTTCATCATGCCGTCGCGGTTGTAGAGTTCGAGCGCGCGCGCCGTCGGAATGTAGGCCGAGTCATCGAGGTCGATGCCAAGGAATTGCCCCTTCGCTTCGAGGACGCCGATGACGCGGAACTGCAGGTTGCCCACCGTGAGTCGCGCGCCCAGCGCGTTTTCCGCACCGAACAGTTCTGACTTGAGCTTGGCGCCGAGAACCACGAAGGCACGGGCATTTTCCGAGTCTTCCGGCGGCAGAAACTGTCCGCTGCGCACCTTCACGCTGTAGACCTTGAGCATGTCGGGCGTCACGCCGTTGATTGTTGTTCGGCGCAGCCGGCCATTGCCCTTGACTTCAGTATTGCCCCACACCATCGCCGACATGGCGGTGATGTGCGGCAGGCGTTGCAGGGCCCGCGCGTCGTCGAGCGTGAGCGGGCGAACCGAGGTGGGAATGCCGGTCGGTGCCGGGCCGGAGGTTTTGACCTTGCCCGGCGCGACGCTGACCAGATTGGTGCCGAACTGGGTGAATTCGGTCAGCACAAAGCGGTGAATACCCTCGCCGATCGAGGTGAGCAATATCACGGCGGCAATGCCCACGGCGATGCCGAGCAGCGTGAGAAAGCTGCGCAGCCGGTGCGCGGTAATGGCGCGCAGGGCAAGGTGGATCGAATCGGCCGGGCGGATCATTTAACGTTTGGCCAGGGATTGCACTGGATCAAGCTTGGCCGCTTGCCGCGCCGGCAACACGCCGAACACGATACCGGTGAGCAGTGCGGTGCCGAGCCCGGCGAGCACGGCCCAGTCGGGCGGGTAGGCCGGGAAGGCCGGGTAAAGCTGGCGCAGGAGCGCCGCGCCGCCTTGCCCGAGCAGGTAGCCGAGCACGGCACCGGCCAGCGAGAGCATGGCCGCCTCGGTGAGAAATGCTGTGCGGATCGTCGCGCCGGTGGCGCCGAGCGCCTTCAAGAGGCCGATCTCGGAGGTGCGCTGGGTGACCGAAACGAGCATCACATTCATCACCAGAATCCCCGCCACGGCCAGGCTGATCGCTGCGATGCCGGCGACGGCCAGCGTCAGCGTTCCCAACAGTTTGTCGAAGGTGGCGAGCACCGCATCCTGGGTGATGACCGTCACGTCCTCCTCGCCTTCGTGGCGCAACTTGATGATCTCGGCCACTTGCGCCTTGGCGGTTTCAATCGCCTCGCGGTTGTTGGCCTCAACCATGATGCGGAACAGGGTATTGCTATTGAACATCGCCTGCGCCAGCGAGACCGGGACAAGCACCAGTTCGTCGGTGTTCATGCCCAGCCCCTGACCGGTTGACGCCATGATGCCGACCACGCGAAAGCGCCGGTCGCCAATGCGGATCAACTGCCCGAGCGCAGATTCGGCACCGAATAACTCGTCGCGAATTTTGGCGCCGATCACCGCTTCGGCCGCGCCGCGCTGCCAGTCGCCGTCGGCCAGAAAGCGCCCCTGGGCGAGCTTAAGGTTGCGTACTTCGATGTACTGCGCCGTGGTGCCGGCCACCATCACTTCACGCAGTTTGCCGCCGTAGCTGATTTCGGAGGTGCCGACGGCCAGCGGCGCAACACGACGCACGGAACTTGCACGCAGCAGGGCTTGCGCGTCGTCGATGGAGAGGTCACGCGGCGTGCTGGTGATGGCATTGCCGGGATTGAAACCGCCGGTTTGCGAGCGGCCGGGCAGGACGATGACGAGGTTGGTGCCGAGCGAAGAAAACTCGGCGACCACGTAACGCCGAGCGCCGTCGCCCAGTGCCGTGAGCACCACCACGGCGGCCACGCCGATGGCCATCGCCAGAACCAGCAGCGAAGTGCGCAGCAGGTTGCCGGTTGCGGCATCGCGGGCGAAGCGGATCAGGTCGGGGGTGCGCATGGGGTTTAAGTGCGATTAGCCACAACGAACACAACGAACACAACGAAAAACAAGAAGGAGCAAAACCCCAGAACGCACATCAGTAAATTCTCGCTCCGAGTGCTTTTGCTTCTCGTTGTGTTCGTTGTGGTTCATGCTTTTTCCAGTGCCATCGAATCATGCCTCAACGCGCCGTCTTCCATCAGCAACTGCCGCCGGGCGCGGGCGCCGAGTGCGGTGTCGTGGGTGACGACGATCAGGGTGACGCCGCGGGCGTTGAGTTCTTCAAGCAGGCGCATGACTTCTTCGCCGGTGGCGCGGTCGAGGTTGCCGGTCGGCTCGTCGGCGAGAATCATTGCCGGCTGCATGATCGTGGCGCGGGCGATGGCCACGCGCTGGCGCTGGCCGCCGGAGAGCTGATCCGGCCGGTGACTGGCGCGGTTGCTCAGGCCATAATCCTTGAGCGCCTGTTCGACGCGTTTGGCACGCTGCGCCGGGTCGATGCCGGCCAGGATCATC
>JANNNT010000115.1:0-6552 GCA_031398685.1 Rhodocyclaceae bacterium
TGTGGGACACCAATGATCATGCGCTTCTCACAGCGTTTGCCGGCGGCCGAAGGAGATCGGCCTCAGTCCTGCGGCAACAGTTTGGGGTTCCAGGCGATCTCCCACAGGTGTCCGTCGGGATCCTGAAAATAGCCGGCGTAACCACCCCAAACGGTATCCTGGGCCGGCTTTACGATGATCGCGCCGGCATTTTTTGCCTGCGCCATGACCGCATCAACTTCCGCTTTGGACACGACGTTATGGGCGAGTGCGAACTCGGTTGAACACGGGCTGCTGAGCGGGACACCGGTATCGTGGGAAAGGCTTGCGCGCGGCCATATCGCCAGTTTCAACCCGGCCTGCAAATCAAAGAAGGCGACGGCGCCATGCTCGAACTCCTGGCCGCTAATGCCTTCAGTCGCCAGACCAAGGCCGTCTCGGTAGAAGCGGAGTGAACGTTCCAGATCGTCAACGGCGATTGTGATGAAGGTAATCCGTGGTTTCATGCAGCACCTCTCACTTCCTCAGGTTAACCAGGGCTACGGTGCCGCCCTGGTTCCCATTGCTGTAACGGTAACGGATCAGGCCGGCAGATAACGCACGCGCAGCACGCCGCTGATGGCCGTCAACTGGTCGATGACCGCTTGCGGAACGGCGCTTTCAACATCGACCAGCGTAAAGGCGAGATCGCCGCGCGATTTGTTCACCATGTTGTGAATGTTCAGTCCGGCGCCGGCAAGCGTTGTCGAGATCTGCCCCAGCATGTTCGGAACGTTGGCGTTGGCGATGGCCAGCCGGAAACCTGACTCACGCGGCATGGCGATGTTGGGGAAATTCACGGCATTGAGAATGTTGCCGTTCTCCAGATAGTCGCCAACCTGATCGGCGACCATGATGGCGCAGTTTTCTTCGGCTTCTTCCGTTGAAGCGCCCAGATGCGGTAATGCGACGAAGCGCGGGTGATGGCGCAGCAGGTTGCTCGGGAAGTCGCAGACATAGGCGTGCAGTTTGCTGTCGTTAAGTCCGTCGAGTACAGCCTGTTCGTTGACGATGCCGTCGCGAGCGAAGTTGAGCAGAATGCAGCCCTTCTTCAAGAGCTTGATGCGCTCGGCGTTGATCAGATCCTTGGTCGCTGGGAGCAGGGGGACATGCAGGCTGATGAAATCGGCGCGCTTGACGAGGTCATCGACACTGCTCGCCTTCTTGACCTGCGAGGGTAGCCGCCAGGCGGCATCGACGGTAATTTCCGGATCGAAACCGATGACGTTCATGCCCAGCTGGATGGCCGATTCGGCAAGCATTGAGCCGATCGCTCCGAGGCCGATAACGCCCAGCGTGCTGCCGCGCAGTTCGTGTCCGACATAGTGTTTTTTGCCGGCTTCGACCTGTTTGTGCAGCGACTCGTCATCACCATGCAGCCCGTTAACGAAATTCAGCGCGGGGAAAATGTTGCGCGTTCCCATCAACATGCCGGCGATAACCAGTTCCTTGACGGCATTGGCATTGGCACCGGGGGCGTTGAATACGACCACACCCCGTTCACTCATGGCCTTGGTCGGGATGTTGTTGGTGCCGGCTCCGGCGCGGCCGATAGCCATTACGCTGGCCGGGATGGGCAATTCATGCATTAACTGGGAGCGCACCAGAATGGCATCAGGATCGGCGATGTCGTTGCTGACGGAGTAGCCCGCCGGCAGTCGGGAAAGACCCTTCTTCGAAATGGCATTAAGCGTCTGGATTTTGCGGGTCATGCAGATTTCCTTGCGAATGAATTGAGTTGCAAAAGCACTAACCACAGCGCACACGGCGGACACAGCGAAAAGCCTGAAAACCTTCCTCTATCCGGATTGCCTTGTAAGCCTTTCGCCGTGCCCGCCGTGTGCGCGGTGGCTTATTGTCGTTTCTAACCGTGCTGCTTCTCGAATTCCTTCAGGTACGCGACCAGCGCCTGTACACCTTCGATCGGCATGGCGTTGTAGATCGAGGCGCGCATGCCGCCGACCGATTTGTGTCCCTTGAGTTGCGCCATGTTGCGCGCCTTGGCGCCTTTCAGGAACTCCTCGTCGAGTGCGGCATCCTTGAGGGTGAAGGGGATGTTCATCAGCGAACGGTTTTCGCGGGCGACGGGGGAGATGAAGAAACTGGACGCATCGAGGAAGTCATAAAGCAACTTCGCCTTGGCGCGATTGGCTTGTTCCATGGCCGCCAGGCCACCCTTGGCCTTGAGCATCTTGAACACCAGGCCGGCGATGTAGATGGCGTAGGTCGGCGGGGTGTTGTACATCGAGTCGCTGTCGGCCTGCGTCTTGTAGTCGAACATGATCGGCGTGCCCTTGACGGTCTCGCCGATCAGATCGTCGCGAACGATCACGATGGTCAGTCCGGCCGGCCCGATGTTTTTCTGTGCGCCAGCGTAAATCAGGGCGTATTTCGAGACGTCAATCGGGCGCGACATGATGTTCGACGACATGTCGGCAACCAGAGGAACGGTACCCGTTTCTGGCGTCCAGAACATTTCCACGCCGCCGATGGTTTCGTTCGAGGTGATGTGGACGTAGGCGGCGTTCGGATCGAGCTTCCATTCGCTTTGGGCCGGGGCATAGGAGAAGTTCTTGTCCTCCGACGTGGCGATGATATTGACCGCGCCGAATTTCTTGGCTTCCTTGATGGCTTTTTTCGACCATTCGCCAGTATTCAAATAGTCGGTCGAGGTTTTGCCGCGCAAGAGGTTCATCGGCACCATGGCGAACTGGGACGATGCGCCGCCTTGCAGGAACAGCACCTTGTAGTTGGCGGGGATGTTCATCAGCTCGCGCAGATCGGCTTCGGCTTCGGCCTGGATGCTCATGTATTCCTTGCCGCGATGCGACATCTCCATGACCGACATGCCGCAGCCGTGCCAATTAAGGAGCTCGTCACGCGCCAGTTCGAGAACCTCAAGGGGAAGAGTCGCTGGACCGGCGCTGAAATTGAAGATGCGTTCCATGGAAATGTGATCCTTTCTTTCTGAATGAAAATGAAAAACAAGCTTGAGGGAAATGGTTTGCGGATAAGGAGAGAGCGTTCCTTGTGCCCGATGTCGTGCTGCGCTAATCGTTCATTCTAGCGAAATTGACGGTAGATGGGGCAACGGACAGTTACCGTCAAGCCATTGTTATTTCGGGCAGGCAACAAAAAGCCCTGACCGGTCTGTGGGCCAGGGCTGGTGTGAGCGAAGCAGGTCGGCGACTACGCGGTACTCTTCGCAGTGCAACCCGGCATGCGTGGTGGTTACGCGGCGTATCCCCGATTCCGGCATCGTTCTCTGCATGGCATTGCCCGGTCAAACGGGGTTGGGAAGGGGCATTCAAGTCTCCCGGTCTCCAGAGTGTCAAGGTCGGTTTGTAGCCCGGATTTCAAGGTTGTCGATGAGGCGTGGCGCGCCGAGCTGGCTGGCCGCCAGCACGACCAGTTCGGTAGTGCCGGGTTGTGGCCGTTGCAGATCGGATTGCTGGCGCACGGCGAGATAATCGGTTTTCCAGCCATTGCTGTCGAGCTCAACGGTCGCCTCGTGCTCAAGTCTCGAAAAATCCCGCTCGCCATCCAGAATGGCCGCGCGAATCCGGGTCAGCACACGGTTCAGACGCGGTGCTTCGGCACGTTCGGCCGGCGTCAGGTAAGCGTTGCGCGAGGAAAGTGCAAGTCCGTCGTCGGCACGCACCGTCTCGCCGCCGATGATTTCGATGGGTAGCGCCAACTGGCGGGTCATGTTACGTAGAACCATCAGCTGCTGATAATCCTTCTTGCCGAAGACGGCAACGTGCGGCTGCACGATATTGAACAGCTTGAGCACGACGGTGGCAACGCCGCGGAAGTGACCGGGGCGGAATTCGCCTTCGAGCTGGTTCTGGATTTCGGGCGGGTCAACCTGGTATTGCTGCGGCTCGGGGTAAAGGTCGGCCTCGGTGGGTGCAAACAGGACATCGACATCGGCGGCTTCGAGCTTTTCGCAATCTTCATTGAAGGTACGCGGGTACGTGTCGAAATCCTCGCTCGGGCTGAATTGCAGGCGATTGACGAAGAGGCTGGCGACAACGGTATCGCCGTGCGCGCGCGCCTGCGTCATCAGTGAAATATGGCCGGCGTGAAGATTACCCATGGTCGGGACCAAAACGATACGGCCACAGTTTCTAAGCGCGGCGCGCAGATCAGGGATGGAGGCGTGTATTTGCATGGTTTTTAGCTCTTTCAACACCGAGTACGCAGCGACGCAGAGATCGCAGAGAAGGTAACATTCGCGGTTCTCTCTGCGCACTCTGCGTTCAGGGCGGTTAAGGGTGTGTCAGTAACAATGCTCCGGCCCAGGGAAGCTGCCGTCCTTGACCGCCGCGACATAGGCGGCGACGGCAGCGGCGATGGAGGTTTGGCCGGCCATGAAGTTCCTGACGAAGCGCGCTTTCTTGCCCGGCGTCACGTCCAGCATGTCGTGCAGTACCAGCACCTGCCCGGAGCAGCCCTTGCCGGCGCCGATGCCGATGGTTGGGATGGCCAGCCGGGCCGTCGCTTCGGCGCCCAGCACTGAGGGAATGCCTTCAAGGACAATCAGGGTGGCCCCGGCGTCCTGTTGGGCGAGCGCATCGGCGATCAGCTTTGCCGCGCCCGTGTCATCCTTGCCCTGAATGCGGTAACCGCCAAGCTGGTGGACCGACTGCGGGGTCAGGCCCACGTGGGCGCACACCGGGATGCCGCGCGAGGTGAGGAAACGCGTCGTCTCGGCCATTTCTACACCCCCTTCGAGTTTGACCATCTGCGCGCCAGAAGTCATCAGCACCACGGCATTGCGAAACGCCTGCTGCGGGCTTTCCTGATAACTTCCAAAAGGCATGTCGGATATGATCAGCGGGCGCTTGCAGCCACGTGCCACGGCGCTGGTGTGGTAGGCAATATCGGCAATCGTCACCGGCAGCGTGGAGTCATGTCCTTGCAGCACCATGCCGAGCGAATCGCCCACGAGGAGGATTTCGACGCCAACGGTATCACAGAGCTCGGCGAAGCTGGCGTCGTAGCAGGTCAGTGTGGCGATTCTTTCGCCGGCTGCGCGCATCTTCGCAAAATCAAGATGCGTGAGCCGCCGCGTTGCAGCGTGTATGGACATGGGTTAGTCCCCTCGATTAAAGTATTCGCGGTGTCCGCGCATGGATTCGATGCGCTGGACAAGTAATTGGAAATCATCGTCGTTGTCGACGAAATTGAGATGTTCGGAGTTGACCACCATCACCGGCGCGGCGGCATAGTTGTGGAAAAAGCGCGTGTAGCTTTCGCCGAGAAGGATCAGGTAGTCGTCACTGATCTTGCGTTCCATGTCGATGCCGCGTTTGCGCACGCGGGAAACCAGCGTTTCAGGACTGGCCAGCAGGTAAATCACCAGGTCGGGCGGGACAGACGCCTGCAGCGAAACGCGATCATAGATCTGACGGTAAAGCTTGTATTCGTCTTCGTTCAGGGTCAACCCGGCGAACAGCGGGTCCTTCTCCAGCAGGTAATCGCTCACCACCGTGCGCGGGAAGAGTTCGGGCTGCGCCAGTTCGCGCAGCTGGTCAAGGCGATGGAAGAGGAAGAAAAGCTGGGTTTGCAGCGCGTAGCGTTCCTGATTCTGATAAAAACGGTGCAGGAAGGGGTTGGTCTCCGGCCGTTCAAGCAGCAACTCGGCGTCCAGATGTTCACCCAGGCGACGGGCCAGGCTGGTTTTGCCGACGCCAATGGGGCCTTCGACAACGATGTGGCGTGCGGATTCGAGAAGAGTCTTTTTCATGGGCGAATCACCGATAGTCAGCTTCAAGTGGAAATCAACAGGTCTGCCACTAGGATACACAGAGCCGCCCACCGTGCGTCAAATTTGAATTCCTGTGCCTTCATGACGTCAGCTTTTCGATGTGTTGCATGCTGACCGCCGGTAGCCATGCGGCTGCTGTGCCGCGCCCGGGGATCCGGCAATCCGGCGCGATTTCAACCAGCGGCGCCATGACAAAGGCGCGCAAATGCATACGCGGGTGTGGCAACTGAAGCTGCGGGCTGTTGATGACCTGTTCGTCGAAAAGCAGCAGATCGAGATCGAGCGTGCGCGGCGCATGATGAAAATCGCGGCGGCGGCCGAATTGCGCTTCGACCGCGAACAGGGCGCTGAGTAGCGCCTGTGGCGAAAGCGTCGTTTCAAGCGCCGCGACGGCGTTGATGAAGTCCGGTTGTCCGTGAATGCCGACCGGTGCCGTGCGGTAAAGCGACGAGGCCCGCAGCAGGCGTGATTCCGGCAGTTGGGTCAGTGCCACAAGAGCGGCGCGAACCTGTTCGACCGGGTCGGCCAGATTGGCGCCGAGGGCAACGTAGGCAAGGTGCATCGGGTGACTCAAATTATTCCGATGATCCCGCCGCGGAATGATTGGCCGCCGGGCGCTTGCGGCGTCGACGCTTTTTGGTGTCGTCGGGTTTCTGCGGCAGCAGCATGGCGGCGCGCGCGTCGCCCTCGCAGTTCATGAAGTCGGTCCACCACTGGCCGAGTTCAACATCAACTTCGCCCGATTCGGCACGCAGCAGGAG
>JANNNT010000120.1:0-2616 GCA_031398685.1 Rhodocyclaceae bacterium
ATTTTCGGTTTGCCAATCGCAGCGACAAGAATGTCGGCACGCAGACAATGCGCCTTGAGATCGCGTGTCTGCGAGTGGCAGACAGTGACTGTCGCACCGGCGTGCATCAACAGCATGGCAATCGGTTTGCCGACGATGTTCGAGCGACCGACGACCACCGCTTCCTTGCCCTTGAGACTGACACCGGCTTCTTCAAAAAATTTCATCGCGCCATACGGGGTACAGGGAATGAAGCAGGGCTGGCCCTGCATCAAGGCCCCGACGTTCTCGGCGCGAAAGCCGTCGACGTCTTTTTCTGCAGCAATCGCATCGAGCACCGCTTCGGCGTCGAAATGTTTGGGCAGAGGAAGCTGGACAAGAATGCCGTGAATTTTCGGATCGGCGTTGAGTTCGGCGATCTTGTCGAACACCACCTGAGGCGCCACGTCGGGGGCATAGGCGTGTTTCTCGGAGTAAAAGCCGGCCTGGGCGCAGGCATTGACCTTGTTGCGCACATACACCTGCGAGGCCGCGTCTTCGCCAACCAGGATCACGGCCAGACCAGGACGAACACCCTGCGCCGCGAGTTCCTCCGCTTTTTGCTTGAAACCGGCACGCAGTTTGTGTCCGAGCGCGTTGCCATCGAGGAGTTGTGCTGTCATGGTAATTCCCATAAAACGGGGGAAAAGCGACAAAAGCCGACTTTCCCACTTAAAAGGAACGGGATTTTACCGCAACTCAGACTGCATCGGTCTGTGCGGCCTGCGCGGCGGCCGCTCGACCGGCAGCAAAGGCACGGCGGTTAAGCTCGATAAGTTCGGATTTCTTCGTCGCAAAACGTTTGAGAATGCATTGCTCCAGCACCGTGACATGGGCGAAACGCCCCCAGTAACGCGAATCCTGTTGGTTCTGCGAGGACGACAAGCCGACGTCGTCGGCAATGGCGATTACCAGACCACCCGCCACGCCGGTCAGCGTCATGGTCATCAGCGCATCGGAAGCGACGTTCATGCCGACATGCTTCATCGCGCAAAACGCACGAGAACCGGCCATGACCGCGGCGAACGCGACTTCCAGCCGCCAGCATTTCTCCCTGGATCACTGGAACTCGTTGAACAGAACGAGCACGCGGGAGATTTTATAACATTCCGCCATGCAGTCAGCGACTGGGTTCGGTCAAACCCGGATGCAACTGAAGCACATGCGCCACCCGTCAGTTAACCTGATAATCTGCAAATTACGTTAATCCGTCCCGAATCAAAAAATCATGGGGCGAATACTGAGAGAAATCGAGGCAACCCGTATGGACAACCGAGACGGCTTACGCAGGGCGCAGTCTCTTGCGATTGATGCGCTTGACGCTGTTCGCGAATTTCACGCCGAGGTGGCACAAGCGGACATGGCGCTGGTGCTTTTCTTCTGCTCCAGTGATTACGACCTGGATGCGCTTGCAACGGAAATGAATCGTTTGTTTGCCGGAGTTCAGGTCGTCGGCTGTACCACGGCTGGAGAAATCGGACCGGCCGGCTACCTTGAGCACAGCCTTAGCGGGGCAAGCTTCCCAGCCAGCAGTTGCCAGGTCGTCAGTGCTTGCATCGAGCACTTGCAGCACTTCAGCATTGCCACCGGACAAGCCTTCACCAAAGACTTGATGCAGAGACTGGAAAGCCATGCGCCACACGCGCAGGCGGATAACAGCTTCGCCTTGCTCCTGATTGACGGCCTGTCGGTGCGCGAGGAACCGGTAACTCGTGCTTTGCAAAGCACCCTGGGCAAGATACCTTTGGTCGGTGGCTCGGCGGGAGACGGCGTGGATTTTGCCCGCACCCATGTTTTCTTTGAAGGTCGCTTCCATACCGATATCGCCATCCTGGCGCTGGTAACCACCCGCTTACCGTTCAAGCTGTTCGATACGCACCATTTCGTCGCTACCGATGAAAGACTGGTGGTTACCGAAGCCGATACGTCACGCCGTATCGTCAAGGAAATCAACGGACTTCCGGCGGCAGACGAGTACGCACGAATCCTGGGCATCGATGCCCGCGACCTTGAACCCGGGATCTTCGCCGCCAGGCCGGTCGTCGTGCTGATCGATGGCGTAAGCTACGTGCGAGCAATCCAGAAGGTCAATCCGGATGGCAGCCTGACGTTTTTCTGCGCCATCGATAATGGACTGATTCTCCGGGTGGCGAAAGGCGGTAGCCTGTTGGAGAATCTGGAGCATACCTTCGCGACAATCCGGAAGGACATCGGCCGTCCCCAGCTTGTCGTCGGCTGCGATTGCATTCTCCGTCGGCTGGAGATTTTCCGGAGCCCCGACCGGAATCGCATTGTCGATCTGCTATTGCAAAACAACACCATCGGCTTCGGCACCTACGGCGAGCAGTTCCGTGGCGTGCATGTCAATCAGACCTTCACCGGTATTGCGATCGGTTCGGATCCAGCTGAGGTGGATGATGCCTGACCAGGTGTTGCCGGGTACCAGCACGGAGGCGACTGCCTTGAAGGCTGAAATCGCCCGGCTCAACAAGATCATCCAGGCGCTGATGGATCGCGCCGAAAACAGCGCCAGCGTTCACAGCTCCGATTTCAGTCTGTTCCAGACGGCGATCATGCTGGAAGACCAGGTCAGCACTC
>JANNNT010000174.1:0-17511 GCA_031398685.1 Rhodocyclaceae bacterium
GTTTGAAAACGTCGTTGCCAACTGAGGCTAGGCGGAAAATTGTAGATTAAATCATGAAGTTACGCTGAACGTTGCGTGTATTCGCGAAACCATGTCGCCCAGCGCGCAATACCATCGGAGAGCAAGGTTTTTGGCTCGAAGCCAACGTCACGCCGCAAGTCATCAACATCGGCATAGGTGGCCAGCACGTCGCCTGCCTGCATGGGTAGGAAATTTTTTTGCGCCTTCTGTCCAAGCGCTTTTTCAATGGTTTCGATGAAGGTCATCAATTCCACAGGCTGATGATTGCCGATGTTGTAAACCCGGTAGGGAGCACGGCTGCTGCCAGGATCAGGCTTGTCGCTGTCGAAACCGGGATTGGGAGTGGCAATGCGATCCATGACCCTGACTGTGCCCTCGGCAATGTCATCGACGAATGTGAAATCACGTTGCATCTTGCCATTGTTGAAAACGTCGATAGGGCGGCCGGCAAGGATGGCGCTGGTGAATAGCCAGGGGGACATGTCCGGTCGTCCCCAGGGGCCATATACCGTGAAGTAGCGCAGGCCGGTGGTGGGTAGCCCAAACAGGTGGCTGTAGCTGTGAGCCATCAGTTCATTTGATTTTTTTGTGGCGGCGTACAGGCTGACTGGGTGGTTGACTTCGTCATGAACCGAAAACGGCATCCGTGTGTTGGCGCCGTAAACGCTTGAACTGCTGGCGTAAACAAGGTGTTCTATCGTGTTGTGGCGGCAGCTTTCGAGCATGTTGCCGAAGCCGACCAGATTGCTCTGGATGTAGGCCTGCGGGTTGGTCAGCGAATAACGCACGCCCGCCTGTGCGGCCAGATGGATCACCCGGTTGAACTTCTCCGCGGCAAACAGTGCCTCCACAGCAACTGAATCGGCAACGTCCATCCGAACGAAGCGGAAGTTGGTGTACGCCTTCAGGCATTCGAGACGCGCCAGTTTGAGGTGCGGATCGTAGTAATCGTTGAGGTTGTCGATACCAACGACGTCATTCCCACGTTTCAAAAGCAGCAGGGAAACGTGCAGCCCAATGAATCCGGCAGCGCCGGTAACCAGAGTCTTCATGTCCGTCTCCACAGGGGAAATGTCCTCGAAGCCATAGTCGCGAACGGGCCGTGGTTCGAGGAGTTGTCGTTGCGTAGAAAATTACTTACGAAATAACCGGATCCGGTTTGGCAATGCCTGCAGACACCCCCGCATCACTAAACTGCATGGCGTGCAGACGCGCGTAATGGCCGTCGCCTGCCAGTAACTCAGCGTGTGTGCCACGTTCGACAATGCGTCCCTGATCCATAACCATGATGACATCCGCCTTCTCGATGGTGGACAAGCGATGGGCGATGACCAGTGTGGTCCGGTTGGCTGTGACATGATTTAGTGCGGATTGAATGTGCCGTTCCGATTCCGTGTCGAGCGCCGACGTGGCTTCGTCGAGAACGAGAATCGGTGCATCCTTGAGGATCGCGCGCGCGATGGCAAGGCGCTGCCGCTGTCCGCCGGAGAGCAGGACGCCGTTCTCGCCGACCCGCGTATTGAAGCCTTCCGGCAACTGGTCGATGAACTCGCGCGCATAGGCATCCTCGGCCGCTTTCTCGATCGCCGCCCTAGGGGCTCCCGCCAAGTCGCCGTAGGCAATGTTGTTGGCAACCGTATCGTTGAACAATGACGTTTGCTGCGTTACCAGCGCAATGTGATTGCGCAGATTGCGTAGCGTGTACTCCTCAATTTCGACGCCGTCGATCAGAATCTGTCCATGCTCGTGATGGTAAAAGCGCGGAATTAGATTGGCCAGGGTCGATTTGCCACTGCCCGAGCGTCCGACGAGTGCGACCATCTGCCCCGGTTCAACGCTAAAGCTGATGTCGTCGAGAACTTGCTTGTCGCTTCCGGGGTAGCAGAAGGAGAGGTTCCGGACTTCGAGTCGGCCCGATACCCGGTCGCGTTCCACCGTACCCTTGTCAGTTTCCGGCGGTTCATCCAGTTGCTCGAAAATGCTCTCCGCCCCAGCCAGTCCTTTCTGGATCGTGTTGCTTACTTCCGATAGCTGGCGGACGGGCTTCGGTAACATGCCTGCCGCCGTAATATAAGCCACCAGGTCGCCGGCAGACGAGTTCCCGCGCAGGAGTAGAACAAGAAACAGAACGGCAGCCATCGTGCTGAAAATAACCAGCTGCAATGAAGGGGTGAATGTCGCCGAAGTTCTGATCATCCGGAGTTGTTTTCTTGCATTTTCCTCGCTGGCATTTTTGAATCGGGAATATTCGTAGTTCTCGCCGCCAAAGCTGCGAACGACCCGGTATCCCTGGATGGTTTCCGAAGCAATATGAGTCAGGTCGCCCATGGTTGTCTGGATCTTGCGGCTCTGCTTCCTGAATTTCTTGCTGGCGCTATTGACCATCGCGCCGATCAGGGGCAGGAGAACAAGCATGACCGCCGTCAGTTTCCAGTTCATCCAGAGCAGGTAGAGGAACAGGAAGAAAACAGTCATCCCCTCGCGAATTACGACCTTGATTGCGTCGGTTGCCGCACCGGTGACCATCGTCACGTTGTAGGTGATCCGGGAAACGAGGTGTCCTGAATTGTTCTGGTCGAAATAGGCGTTCGGAAGCTGCAAGAGACTTGCAAAAAGGTTCTGCCGCAAATCGTTGATCAGCCCGAGAGAAACCCTGGCGAGGTAATAATTGCCAAGAAATGATCCGATTCCCTGCCAGGCGATGATCAGGACTAGCAGAAGGGGTATGCCGTACGCCAATTCCATGCTGCCGACAATCGGAAGGCTGTGCTGGCGCAACCCGGGGGCTTCGGTCAGGCCATCGACGAAGTACTTGAGCACTCCGGCGAGCATTGGCTGAGACGAGGAGAAAATGACGTAGCCGAGAATGCTAGTGAGAAAATGGCCGACGAAGGGTTTGAGATAACCCAGAAGACGCAGGTATATTCTTAACGAGGAGGTGTCTAATTGCTGCATTTGACGTGCGCGTGACCAGATTGCGGGTGCAAATAATAGCATGCTGTCCGTCTTTCCCCGCGGAGGGCCCAGAGGCAGAGTAAACTATCTGAATTTCGATTGGATGACCGTTTGAGAAGGATTGATCATCAGACGTACATGGTAATGCGGGAAGGCGCCGAGGTGCTTGAGGCGGATCATTACGGCGACAAGGTGTTGCGCCTGTCCGATGGAACCTTCCTGAAATTGTTCAGACGCAAGCGGCTTCTTTCGTCCGCGGCATGGTATCCCTACGCCCAGCGTTTTGTAGACAATGCGGTCGGCCTTCAACGCATCGGCGTCCCTGTTCCGGCAATAATTGATGTCGTTCGGATTCCCTCCATCAGCCGGGATGCCGTGCACTATCATCCGCTCGAAGGAGAGACGTTCAGGTCTTTGGCGCGACAGGACCTGGACGAGGAAACCAAGGCCCGGCTCAAAAACCTCTTCGTCGATTTTGTGTGTGCCTTGCATGATAAAGGCGTGTATTTTCGATCATTGCATCTCGGCAACGTCGTCCTGTTACCGGACGGCAGGATCGGTTTGATCGATATCGCCGATTTGCGCCTTTTTGTTCGCCCGCTGCGACGCATGATGCGCCAACGAAATATGCGGCACATGCAGCGGAATGTCGATGAGCGCGAGTGGATTGATGTTTCCCGGATACTCAGGGAAAGGTGAGCTGGCAGCGGCTAAGAAAATATCGGCGCCAACTGGCCGTCCAATCCGTCGCAATACGATGATGCCTGCCTGGAATCTCTCAATAATGAAATTATCCCAAGGGCAGCTAATGCCCGACAGTGACGTTGATGACACATACTGATCCCGCGGCATTGCCGCATGACTCCATTCCTCCGAACAGTCCTAAACAATCACGTGAGCCCTGGAGGGCGCGCGTGGCAAACGGTCTGGTGGACGTTGTATTTCCCGTTGGGATTTTTGCGCTGCTGACCGGCTTGTTTTGGATCGGCGACCATGGTTGGTATCCTCGGCTGTATTACTGGACTGTGGTCTTGCCAACCGTGTTGCTGATCACCGTTCAACCTGGGGTGTTCGGGCAATTGCTGCATTCGCCCATATTCAGAGCATTTATTCCGTTTGCGGCCTATGCGGCGCTCACCGTGTTCTGGTCAACGGGCGAAGACAGTATGCTCGACATGATGAAGCGCCCGCTGTATGTCCTGTTGCTTTTTCTAGCGGTTTTTGAACTGGGACGTTGCAGATTCGAACGCCTGACCGCTGCGGTTAAAGCCGCAGGATGGGTTTCGGTCGTGAGTGCAATCTATGCCGTCACCCTTTTCGTCCTTCAACCCGGACTGGAGCGCTTGTCCGGGTACGGTGCATTCAGGAATCCGCTGCTGGTTTCGCATGTTTTCGGGTTCTTTGCGGCGCTATGGCTCGGCGTTTATTTTGCCGAGCGCAAACTCTTCAAACCGTTGCCGATCATGGCTTTCCTAGCCTGTTTTGCCTTGCTCGTCGCGACCGGGTCAAGAACGCCGCTGCTCGCCATTGCGGTGGCGCTCTGCTGGCTGGCCGTTCTTTCGCGGAGCCGCAAAGCTGTCCTTGTTATTGGTGTCGCGCTAGTCTGCGGCGTCTTGATTTTGCTGTTGACGCCACAGGTGGTTACACAGCGCGGATTGTCGTACCGCACCGATATATGGGCCGATGCGTTGAGGCAGATCGGTGAACGGTTGTGGTTTGGTCATGGCTATAGTTCGCCGATCTGGATTCGTCTGGAAGGCTTCCCGACTTCTTTCCGCGACACCCACAACATTGTGCTTTCAGTTCTATTTGCGGGTGGCATCGTGGGTTTCTTGTTCTGGATGGCGCTCTATGCTGTTGCGCTCTGGGAATCCTGGCGATTACGAGCTGACAAGTGGGTTCTTGTTTACTCGGGGACCGTCGTATATGGGCTGGCCGCAAGCATGACCGAGGGTGGCTCCTTTCTTTCGCGTCCGAAGGAACACTGGTTCTTGATCTGGATACCCTTGGCGCTATTATCGGCGACGACGTACCGGGCGCGGACCCGGGGTGCTGCGGCAGGTTGAATCGTTATTCAGGCAAGGACCAGGCGGCATAATGCGCGCAAGGTCTTGAGATTCCAATAACGTAGCGGTAACTGTTTCAGCAATTCGCGGGCAAGTGCTTTATCTTCGCTTGCGCACTTGAGCAGCATCGAATTTGCAAGGCGGGCGCAGACTTTCGGATAAGACGGATGGTCGCTGAAGTTGGCGTAGGTTTTCAGCACGCTGTCGATCATGAAGCGGCGGTTCTTGTAGGTGTTGCTTCGGTGCACGCGGTACTTGGCCAGCACCTCGCTCAGCACGTCGATGAAATAACCTGCGCGCGTGATCTTCAGCTCAATAAGCAGGTCTTCGAGCGGAATCTTTGGGTCGAATCCCCCAACCTTTTCGAGTGCTTCCCGGCGAAAAAGTAGCGTCGGTGCCGGGGCGCCCGCCTTGTCGGATTCGAATACGTCATCGAAATCGAGCCTGCGAAACGGGCGCGCGCGATCACGCCTGGACACGGATTCGCCGTCAGAACCAATGGTCACGATATTTCCAGCGCAGATGCCCACTTCCGGTTTGCCATCCATATAAGCAACCTGCGTGGCAATGCGTTCGGGCAGCATGATGTCGTCTGATCCGAATGGAGCGATCAGGTTGCCTCGGGCTCGGGCGGTGCAGTCGTTCAGCGTCCTGGCGAGCCCCTGGTTTTCCTGTGTTCGGAAATCGAACCCGTACTCGTGTTGCAAGCGGCGAATGCGTTCGACGCTGTCGTCGGCCGAGCCGTCGTCCACAACAAGAAGCTCGATGTTCGGGTACGTTTGCGCGAGGACACTGAGGATGCTGGCTTCGACGTAGGGCGCGTGGTTGTAGGATGCGATGATTACGCTGACCAGAGGCAGATCGTTCATGTCAGGCTTGGCCGGCCAGTAGTTCGTCGAGGAGCTCCCGGTACTGCCGACGGAAGTCTTCGATTGAGTGCGCTCGGCACAGATACGCGTACGCCCGTTCTCCTTCTGCTGCACGTTGCTCGGGTCTCAGAGCCAAGGCCTCGCGCAGCCGTTCCGCCAACTCGTGTGGCTGGCCGACCCGGAAAATTCGCCCTCCGCAATCCTCAAGTATCGGGCGAAGGCTGTCGATGTCCGACCCGATGACCGGCCGATGTCCGCTCATGCCCTCGAGCAATGCCAAAGGCAAGCCCTCGCTGAGCGAAGGCATGACGAAAACGTCGAAGGCTTTGACATACTGGAGTGCATCGTCTTTGGCTCCCAGCAGGTGTACCTGACGGCGCATATCATGCCGCTCGATCACTCGCTCCAATTCGCCCCGCGAGCGACCCTCGCCAATGATTGCCACAACGGCGTTCGGATGCTCCTCCTTGATCAGCGCGAAGGCCTCGAGCAAATCAACGTGGCCTTTTACCGGAACCAGTCGGCCGATCGTCCCGAAAACGAAATTGTCCGCATGCAAGCCAAGCATGTCGCGAGCGTGCTGCGGGGAATGCTGCAATTGCTCAGCACGCACGATATCGATCGCATTGTTGATTTGTCGAACGGTTGCCGCGAGCGCTGGACCGCAATTCAGCAGGTCGTCGCGCACTGCGCGCGACACGCCGACCAGGCGCCACGCGGGCCCAACGAGCCAATTCAATGCCAGGCGACGGTATGACCGGTCGTATTCGCCGAGACCATGGAGAACACCGATGCACGCGGGGATCCGCAACCAGCGGTTCAACAGCATGAGCATGTTGACTGGCTTGAAGCGATGAACGATAACCGCGTCATAACGCTCAGCGCGGCAATGCCGGTAAAGCATCAACAGCGCGCTAAGGCGCAGTCCCTTGGTTGTGCTCTTGTCAAATCCGAAATAGATGGAACGCGCCGCCCGGCTGACTGGTTCACCGGGTCCGGGTTGGCCGCGCAGGAAGGCGGTTGTGACTTCGTACCGATCACCGGGCAGTCCTTGAATCACCTGTTCAGCGAGGTCGGAGGCATTAACGTTGTAGCGGTTCTGCAATTGCAGAACCCTGATCTTGCGACTCATGGTTGTTTTCGCCCCATCCACAGGCGCAGCGCCTTCCGGACATAAGACCCCTTCAGCATTACGCGCCAGTCCTTTCTCAACGCGGCGCGGAAATAGCCCTTAGCCGCGTTGGTGTCTCCGGCCAGATAAGCGCTGCGAAATAATGACAGGCAACGCTGCACATAAAACGGAGCCTTTAGCGACTGGAATTCGCGGCCCAGTCGTTGCGGCGAGAACACTTCGTCAACCAGTGCCAGACCGCCGGCCTTCGCGTGGCTGAACTGATGGCGCAAGCTGTCGTCGTGTTTGTAAATGAGCGCCAGCGGTTGGCGTAGCACCGTGCATGGATAGTTGGCCAGGACCTGGCTAAAGACAGGGATATCCTCGGCGCTCCGAAAGCGTTCGGGATAATCTGCCCTTTCGAATACCGCCCGATGCATGGCGCAGGCCCCGTTCGACAAGGCCAGGCGTTTTTCCAGCAGATAGGCGCGCAGTCGCTGAAAAGGCTGATCCGGCAGCTGCGCAGTCGAATGCTCTCGCCGGCGACCATCAGCGGACACCGAGTAGTGCCCACCAATCACCATGCGCGTTTCCGGATGCGACGCAAGATGCTGCGCGAGTGCGGCGAGCGCGCCGGGCGCCAGTTCGTCGTCGGCATCGAGAAAAATAAGGAACTGGCCTTTGGCTTCGCGAATGCCGAGATTGCGGACCGACGACAGACCACCGTTTTTTTTCCGGATGGCACGCAGTGATCCAGGATAGGCAGCCAGCAAGGACGTGACAGTTTCTGGCGTCGTGTCGGTCGAGCCGTCATCGATGATCAGCAGTTCAGCCGCAGCGTCATTCAACTGGGCGCAGACCGATGCAACGGCCCGAGGCAGGATGTGCGCGTAATTGTAGGTCGGGATGACGACGCTGATTAGCGTATCAGGCGACGTCATGCCTCGGCTCCTTCGTCACCAGCACATCTTCCATGACCAGATACTCAAGATCCGATCCGTAGAACATGTTCAGCGCATCGGTCGGCGAGCAGATCATTGGCTCGCCGCGGCGGTTGAGTGAGGTGTTTAATACGACACCGTTGCCGGTTAGCTTTTCCAACTCGACCATCAGGTCGTAGTAGCGCGGGTTGTGTTCGCGCTGAAGAACATGTGCACGCGAGGTGCCGTCCTCATGCACGACTTCGGGGACGCGGTTCTTCCACTCCTCGGCGACTTCGAAGGTGAAGGTCATGAAGGGCGCGGGATGGTCGCTGCCCAGCATTTTCGGGCCGACGCTGTCGATCATGCTCGGGCAGAAAGGGCGCCAGCGTTCGCGGAACTTGATTTGTTCGTTGATGCGGTCAGCCACGCCGGGCGCGCTCGGGCAGCCGAGGATGGAACGTCCACCCAGTGCGCGTGGGCCGAACTCCATACGCCCGTGAAACCATGCCACCGGATTGCCATCGGCCAGGAGTTGGGCGACACGTTGCGGTACTGCGTCAATTTTTTGCCACTGCGGCTTGGCCGGGTGTCGAGCACACGCGGCGATCACGTCCTCGTTGCTGTACGCCGGCCCAAGATAGACGTGTTCCATTTTTTCGACCGGTACGCCGCGCTCGACCGAAACGTAGGCCGCGGCACCGACGGCCGTTCCCGCATCGCCGGAGGCTGGCTGGACCCACAATTCTTTTAAATCCGGGCGAGCGATGATCTTCTGGTTGAGTTTGACGTTGAGCGCTCCGCCGCCGGAGAAAGCCAGCCGACCGGTTTCGCGCAGGATGTCGCCGAGGTGGTGGTCGATCATCTGCAGCGCAAGATCTTCGAACAACTTCTGGATGCTTGCTGCGTAGTGGATATAGGGGTCGTCGGCGATGTCGCCACTCCGCTTGGGCCCCAGCCATTCAACGAGCTTTGGCGAGAAATAGTAGCCCTTGCCTTTTTCCTTGTAACGCCTAAAACCGATCACGTTAGCGTAATCGGTGTTGACGGTCAGTTCGCCGTTCTCGAATTTAGCCAGGCGCGAGAAGTCGTACTTGCTGGGGTCACCGTACGGTGCCATGCCCATGACCTTGTATTCACCATCGAGCATCTCGAAACCGAGGTACTCGGTAATCGCGCCATAGAGGCCGCCGAGCGAATCCGGGTCGTAGAATTCCTTGATCTTGTGAATCTTGCCGTTCTCGCCATAGCCGAAGAAGGTGGTGGCGTATTCGCCCTTGCCGTCAATGCCAAGGATCGCTGTTTTTTCCGTGAAGCCGGAGCAGTGGTAGGCACTGGACGCATGCGCCAGATGGTGCTCAACCGGAATGATCTCGATTTTCTTGAGATCGAAGCCGAGTTGAACAAGGCACCATTCAATGCGCTTCTTGTAGCGGTAGTAGCGACGGTTTCCAGCGAAGATGGCATCCAGCGAGCGGTCCGGGGCATACAGATAGCGCTTGGCATAGTGCCAACGGGCTTTCTCAAGAAGGCTAATCGGTGCAAAGGGGATGGCTACGGCATCGACGTCCGAGGGCTTGATCCCGGCGAATTGCATACAGAACTTCGCCGCTTCGTATGGCATGCGGCCCTTGGCGTGCTTGTCACGCACGAAGCGTTCTTCCTCGGCAGCCGCGATCAGTTTGCCGTCAATGTAAAGCGCCGCCGAGGGGTCGTGGGTCAGTGCGCCGGATAGTCCAAGTATTGTCAGTGCCAAAATGTACGTCTCTCAGGGGTGCGTCAATCAATAAAGTCTCCAAGTATACCCGTCAGCGCCCTTGCTGGCTTGATTTGAGGTGATGCTACGTACTGAAATGCCGTAAGCGTTTCTGTGTCTTCTCGCGATAGTGGTTTACCATGCACGCATCAAAAGTGCCCGCAGAGCAGAATCGTTTGTATTAGTGGTTGCTGGTCGGCCTTGATTTCCGCTCTGTCGTTTGTTGAATCTCGCTTGACGTAGATGAGATATTCAATCGCCCAGTGTTTATGTGTTATGAGCGCTACATTTCTGCAAAAGTACCCATGAAAACACCCCTCAAAACGATGCTGGTGCTGTTGGCACTCCTGTTACCGGCCCTGCTGGTCGGTCTGGGCGAGCGTCCGGTGTACAAAATCCAGGAAGTACGGATCGCCGAAACCGCGCGCGAGATGCTTGAGCGCGGGGACTGGGTCGTGCCCCGCTATAACGGCGATCTCCGTCTGCAAAAACCACCGCTACCGTATTGGCTGACCGCCGCAAGTTATCAGGCCACGAGCGTGAATGAAGTTGCCACTCGACTGCCGGCGGTGCTGTTCGGCTTGCTTACGGCGTTGCTGATCTGGAGCTGGGTGCGACGCGAGTCCGGGTTAAAAATGGCCGCGAACAGCGTACTGGTGCTGGTCGCCTCCTACATCGGCCTGCGCTATTTCCGCAGCGGCGAGGCAGATTCCGTGCTGCTGTTTTTCATCAGCGCCGCCTGCATGCTGGGATACGACATACTGCATGGCCGACGCGATGCGCGACGGCAACTGCTTTTCGGCTTGGCGCTGGGCTTGGGCTTCCTGAGCAAGGGGCCAGCAGCCCTGGCGATCCCCTTACTTACGCTACTCGTGATGGCCGTGATGGAAAAACGGGCAGGCCGCTTGCAGCCAATGGCGAGACATTTTTTCAGTCTGCCGAGCGTGATGCTCCTTCTGGTCGTAGCGTTCGGCTGGTACCTCTGGATACTCTGGCAACTGCCCGATATCGCCCAAGCCTTTTTCGGCAAGCAAGTGGATGAAACCTTTGTCAGCGGCACTCATGCCAAGCCCGTCTGGTGGTACTTCGCCCATTGGTTCGAGTTTTTCGCACCCTGGGGCATATTGCTGATCCCGGCAGGCTGGATGGCGTATCGCCAGCGCAACACGGCTATGGCCTCGCTGCTAAGGTTTGCATGGGTCTGGCTGGCCGTCGTATTCGTACTTCTAACGGCGACGGTCAACAAGCAGATGCAATACGCCCTGTTGTTTGCGCCACCGCTGGCCATTATCCTCGGCCACTATTTGGCTCTGGCCGATGGCGGATTTGAGCGGGCCAATCGCATTCTGTTCGGGATTTTCTGCTTCGTTGCACTGGTAGGGGTAATTGTTGCTCTACGCAAATCTTCTAATCTGCCCTCCACCCTGATCTGGCTGGCGTTGCCGCTAATGCCGCTGGTGTTGCAACGCCTGTTGCGCGAGTCATTGGTCTCCACCCCCGTGTTGCTGGTGGCTGGTGTGACTGCGATGGCCTACCTCTACAGTGAAGCCAATTTGTCGAAGGAGCCGCACAAGGTCGCCGCCCAGGCTTTAATGGTGGAAGCGGCAAAACACGCACCGCTTTACCAGATAAGAACTCCGTTGAACGATGGCGCTTTGTCGTTTTATGCCGGACGCGTCGTGCCGCCACTCAGCGCATTGGAAATTTCGAGGCGGCTGCAAGAACACCCCGAAATCTGGCTGGTCGGCGAAGAAATGCCGGCGTTATCCAATGTCGCGCTACAGGTAGTAGCGCAGGTGGATCAGCTCAAGCTCTACAGATTGCAACGCAAGCCCTGAGTATTCAATACGGTCGTGGTTCACCTTCAGGACGCGTCTTGAAACGACGGTGGATCCAGAAGTATTGCTCCGGCATGGTGCGCACTACGGTCTCAATCCAGGCATTCATCCGTGCCGTGTCGGCCTCGACGTCTTCCGTCGGAAACGCCGTCCAGGGGTCACCTATGTCCACACGGTATCCTTCGCCGCCGGGCAGCATGCGGGTGACGCAGGGCACAACGGCGGCTCCAGCCGCCTTGGAAAGGCGTGATAGGCCGCTGATCGTGGCTGTCTGGATTCCGAAAAACGGAACAAAAATAGAATCTCGCCGACGATAGTTCTGATCCGGAAGATAGTAGAAAGGGCGACCGGATTTCATGGCTTTGACGGTGGCTCGGGCACCATCCTGTCGTGTCAACATAAGCTGGTTGCCAAACCGGCGGCGGCCTTCGTAGAACACACGCTCGAATACTGCATTGCGCTGTGGCGCATAGATTGTAACGAGGTCAAAGCGCATCGCCATGGCCATGGCGCCGGCATCGAGGCCGAAGAAGTGGGGCACCAGCAGAATGATTGGCCGCCCTGCGGCTTGCAGGGCGTGAATTTTTTCTTCGCCCACGACGTCGACAAAACGCAGAATGCGCTCCCGGTTTCCCCACCAGAGAATGCCACGATCAAGAATGCTCTGTCCGAGTGACTGGAAGGTGGCCTTGGCAAGTCGTATGCGTTGTTTTTCGGCCAGTTCCGGGAAGCACAAGGCCAGATTGATTGACGCAATTTTCCTGCGTCGTCTGGCCATGTAATAGAGCAGCATTCCAAGGCCTCTGCCGGGTATCGCCAGAATGCGCTGCGGCAAAAAATGCAGCAACCATAGAAGGATAACGGTAGCCGTGCTCAGGATGCGACTCAGCATGAATATCGCGCGCCGTTCGCAGTCGCGGCCGCAAGATGGTCACAATTAGAATTGAATGAGGATATAAGTATAGTCATGCTGACATAGAGGTTGAGGGCGATTCACCGTCGGAAGTCTCGTTTACGGGCAGTGCTGATTGGCGTCGCGGCATTGTATTGCCATTTGCGACGACTCACCACCCTTGCCTGTTATGTGGACGCGCTGGTTCTATAAGGCAGGTGTTTTGTCATGGACGACTTTATAATGGGGCAACCATTGCATTAAGGCAGACTGGGTAACAATGAAGCTAAATTTTTCAAAAATGCACGGATTGGGTAACGACTTTGTTGTGCTCGATGGCGTTCGTCAGTCGGTCAAGCTGACACCGGCGCAGATTCGCTATCTTGGGGACAGGCATTTCGGTGTCGGGTGCGACCAGATTCTGCTGGTCGAAAAATCCAGTAACCCGGAAGTCGACTTTCGTTACCGCATCTTCAATGCCGATGGCGGCGAAGTCGAGCAGTGCGGCAATGGTGCGCGCTGCTTTGTGCGCTTTGTGCACGACCAGGGCTTGACCGACAAAAGCGAGATCCGGGTTGAAACACTGAGCGGAGTGATCAGTCCGCGCCTGGAGATCGACGGGAGCGTCACGGTGGATATGGGCGAGCCGGTGTTCACCCCGGGGAAGATTCCCTTCATCAGCCCGACCGATCATCTCGTTCAGCCTTTGATGGTCGGCGACGATGAGGTGGCGATTACTGCCGTTTCGATGGGCAACCCGCACGCCGTGCAGGTGGTCGCTGATGTCGATGCGGCGCCAGTGGCCAAGCAGGGGCCGCTCATCGAATCACATCCGCGTTTCCCGAAGCGGGTCAATGCCGGCTTCATGCAGATTGTCGGGCGGCAAGCGATTCGCTTGCGCGATTTCGAACGTGGCGCGGGCGAAACACTGGCGTGCGGGACCGGTGCCTGCGCTGCTGTTGTTGCAGGAATCGCACGTGGCCTGCTGGATTCGCCGGTGTGCGTAGCCACGCGCGGCGGCGATTTGACAATTGACTGGAGAGGGAAAGGTACATCAGTGCTGATGACCGGTCCCGCTGTTACCGTATTTACTGGAGAAATTGAATTATGAAGTCGGAAGAAGTCGCACAGTATCTGCAGGACCATCCGCAGTTCTTCGAGGAGCATGCGGACTTGATGTCGCGCATGGTGATCCCGCATCCGCACGGTGGGCGAACCATCTCGATTACCGAGCGCCAAATGCTGAGTTTGCGCGACAAGAACAAGCAGCTTGAAGGCAAGATGGGCGAGTTGCTTCAGTTCGGTGAAGAAAACGACACCATTGGTGAAAAAATGCATCGCCTCGGTGTGGCGATGATCGCCGCTGCCAGCTTCCAGTCGGTACTGCATACGCTCAACTTCCACCTGCGCGACGACTTTGCCATTCCTCATGTGGCCTTGCGCCTGTGGGATCGCCCGGAAAACGCGGATGAACTGCCCGAATTTGCCGATGTGAGCGACGAGTTGCAGGTGTTTGCAGAAACGCTCAGTCAGCCGTTCTGTGGTTCGACCTCCGGTTTTGAAACGTCATCGTGGTTTGGAGACGCGTCAAAGCACGTGCGCTCACAGGCCTTGATCGCCATGCGCAATGGCGGCGGTACGATCGGGATGATCGCGCTTGGCAGCGAAGAGGCGCCGCGCTTCTATGCTGGCATGGGCACCCTGTACCTTGAGCGTCTTGGCGAAATGGCCTCGGCGGCGCTTGCCCGGGTCTTGCGCTGATCATTGTTCATGGTTGCCAGCGAGCTGGTCAGTGCCTACCTCGACGAACTCGCCCAGCAGCGGCGAGTGTCGCCGCATACCGTCAGCAACTATCGGCGTGATCTCGGCGTCCTGATCGGCTTGGTCGGCGAGTTGCCGGGCAATTGTGCAATTAATTCGGTTCAGGCGCACCAGATTCGCCGTTTCATTGCCCAATTGCACGCGCGTGGGCTGGGAGGGCGCTCACTGGCACGCATGCTTTCCGCCTGGCGCGGTTTTTATCGCTGGCTTGGCCTGCGCGGTGAAACGACGATAAATCCGGTTGAAGGCGTGCGTGCTCCAAAAAGCCCCAAAGCCTTGCCGAAAGTGCTGTCACCGGACGAGGCCAACCGCCTGCTTGATGCCGTAAGTGACGACGTTCTGGAGATTCGCGATCAGGCGATGTTTGAGCTCTTCTATTCGTCGGGTCTGCGTCTGGCCGAACTCGCTGCGCTGGATCTTGACTGTCTGGACGATCTGCTGGCCGGCGAGGTGCGCGTTCTCGGCAAACGCAGCAAGCTGCGCCTGGTTCCGGTTGGGAGCAAGGCGCGCCAAGCGGTTGGGGTCTGGGCGAAGCGTCGTGGCGAAGTGGCCCCGATTGAACAATCCGCCCTGTTCGTGGGGCAACGCGGCGGACGGATCCACCCGCGCGTGATCGAAGAAAGGCTCAAGCAACGTGCGCTGGCGCAGGGCTTGCCAACCAGCGTACATCCGCACATGCTGCGCCACTCCTTTGCGTCACACGTTTTGCAATCGTCTGGCGACCTGCGCGCGGTGCAGGAAATGCTCGGCCATGCCAGCATTGCATCGACCCAAGTCTATACTCACCTCGATTTTCAGCACCTGGCCAAGGTTTACGATGCCGCGCATCCGCGCGCCAAACGGAAATAGTGCGGGCTTACTTTTTACCCCATAGCTCCTCAAGGCGCTTGTCTCTGCCGCAACCATGGCGGTAATAAGCATAACGAACCGGGTTTTTCTTGTAGTAGTCCTGATGATATTCCTCGGCGGGGTAAAAAATCGTCGCGGCGATGATTTCGGTGTGGATTTGCTTGAACTTTCCACTGGCCAGTAAATCAGCGCGACTGCTTTCCGCAATTTTGCGCTCTGTTTCATTCTGCCAGTAGATGCCACTGCGATACTGATTGCCGCTGTCGCAGAATTGTTTGTCCTTTACTGTTGGGTCCATGCTGTGCCAGAAATAATCAACCAACTGGGCATAGCCTACCTTGGCCGGATCGTAAGTCACCCGGACGGCTTCTGTGTGTCCAGTCCCTCCAGCGCTGACCTGCTCGTAAGTCGGGTTGAGTTTCTTGCCGGCGGTGTAGCCGGATTCGGCACTAGTAACTCCGGGCAGCTTTTCAAAATCGGCTTCGGTGCACCAGAAGCAGCCTCCCGCAAAAATCGCGGTCGCCGTGTTTTCCGGTTTGGCCGCCGTGGCCTCGGCGGCTGCAGCAATGGTGCCGCCGGTAGCCGCACCCAGCGACAACAGGATAGCGATGGCAATTTGACGAATCATGTCCGTAGCTCCGGAAGTTTGTCGGCGCGTGCTACGAACTGCAGGGCAACGCCATTATTGCAGTAGCGTTTTCCGGTCGGCTTCGGGCCGTCATTGAATATGTGTCCCTGATGGCCGCCGCAGCGGGCACAGTGGTACTCGGTGCGCGGATAGAGAATCTTGAAATCGGTTTTTGTTTCAACTGCATTGGCCAGGGGTTGCCAGAAGCTCGGCCAGCCGGTGCCGCTTTCGTATTTTGTGCTGCTGTCAAACAAGGGGAGCGAGCAGGCCGCGCAGACAAAGGTTCCGTCACGCTTCTCGTCGTTAAGCGGGCTCGATCCGGCGTGCTCCGTGTCTTCCTCGAAGAGAACGCGATAGGCGTTCGGGGGCAGTAGGGCGGCCCATTCGGTCTTTGTTTTGACGAGCTGCATAGTTTTTCCTTCTTTGGCTAAGGCCAGTTGCAGGGCCGGGATGGGGAGTAAGAAGGCGGACAAGCCGCCGATCCATTTGAGCGATTGACGACGATTCATAATGATCTCCGAAAAAAAACTGTGGATGTCAGGAGCAAGGCTAAACACATCCAGGCATCGATACCGCCTGCAGCACGTCTCCGGCTTTTGTATCCTGAACCAGTGCCGCAACGCCCAGATGCTCGCGTTTCCAGTTGGCGGGTAGATTGACGGTCTGCCGCCATTCGGCGCGACCCGTTTGCGTATCCAGCATCACCGGCTCGGACCAATAACGCACCACGTTGTCGTGATTAAGCCTCGCGCCCTTGTTTTCACCAGCCCTGACTTCGGTCGATAACTGCTTCTCGTAGACAATTACGACGCCCTGCGCCGCGTGCCCCGGTCGAGCGGTGTCGTCAAGAACAAAGCGCGCTTCAAGTTCGACTTCGCGACCGCCGGATGAATCCATCTGCACGTTGATGCGGGCACGCGCCGGCTGGCGGTTGGTCGTCTGAATACGGTTTTCAAGGAGATTCTTGTTGCTCCATCCGCGCAGTTCCTTCATCCCGGAAAAAACTTCAGGGGTGTAAATGGTGCTGTTTGCAGCCAGTTGACTGAGCCAACGTTGACGTTCAGAAAACCGGGCTTGCGCGAAGGGGTCTTTCCAGCCGATGTAGTCCCAGTAATCGACGTGCAGTGATAAGGCGACCACCTGTTTGGCACTGAATCGGCGTGACAGTTCCCCCAGCCAGCGATCCGCCGGGGGACAACTGCTGCACCCTTCGGACGTGTAGAGCTCAATCAACGCTACGGTATGTGCCGGGCTCTGGATGGCGCAACTGGCGGCGTGAACGCTTGCAGCGGAGAGCGCAAGGCAAAACGCTATGGCTGTGTAGGGAGGCAGGGCCGGGGGCAACACAGGGTTCTCCTGAGAGCGAGTGTGAACCTTGGTCGTACGAACAGCGTCAAAACTTACAACGAAATATGGAGTCACCCGTTTCGCGGGTCAGGAGCACTGCTCTCACAAGCGTTTCCCGCGCATGGGCTGCACAAGATGCGTCAATCAGTGGTCCGTGCACGTTTTTCCTGATTGTGTTGCAGTTGCAACAAAGTGGCATCTGGCGCACAGCTGTGGTTTAATCGACAAACGAAATCTTCTGACCGGGTCTCTTTCTTGTCCTCACCTACTCCTCTCAGCGCTGAAGCTGTCGCCGAGCAAATTCGCCGCTCCGGGGCGCGTGCAACGCCAGCGCGTATCCGAGTTCTGCAATTGCTGCGTGCCGCGCCGACGGCACTGACGCACAACGAGATCGAGCTGGCTCTGGGTGCTTTGGCGCTTGACCGCGTAACCCTCTAT